>WQXH01000018.1 GCA_009784945.1 Coriobacteriia bacterium
GGTGAGGGTGACAAGGGGACGGGGCGTTTGTCACCTTATCATGATAAGGTGACAAACGCCCCGTCCCCTTGTCACCCTCACCTCCGTCACCTTGTCACCTGAACGCCCCGTCCCCTTGTCACCTGCGTCCCCAGCTGTCCGTAGCGAGTTTTCACACAGTCTGACGCAACAGGTGGTAACAACCTGCTAACAAGGAAGCGACATGTGCGCAAGTCGCGCTATTATGGTAATGCTACTCAGTTTTATGTCGGGCGCACGCTATGAGTTCTGTGGTTGCGCCCTTCTTTCTCTGTTCTATGACCGAGTACGTCTATCAACAGAATGCATATAAGTTGGCAGGCATCTTCTTTAGCAAAGAATGCGGGATGTGAGTAAAAAGAGACTATATAAAAGCTCAAACGCTGTGATTGGTGGCATATGCGGCGGTATAGCCGAATACTTTGACATCGATCCTACCTTGGTGCGCATCATTGCTGTTGCGCTCTTACTGGTGGGGTGGGGTCTTCCGGCACTGCTGTATGTGGTTTTACTGGTCATTGTGCCTCCTGATCCGGATGCAGCGCAAGGCTATGTTGACACACACGCCGAGGCTACCAAGCCGCATGAGCAACAAGCCTACGATGCCAGTAAAGCTTCTCGCTCTGAGCACACCAGTGCCAGCGTTGCACCTACGGCTTCAGCTGTAGACACAGACGCAGATCAACCTCCGCCTCCTGATCCTTCCACCCGTGTTACCTCCGCCAGCTATCAAGCATCTGAGGGCTCATCGCAAGCCAATAACGCTCCCATGAGGGCTGCCTGGATGACCAGTACCGTTGCAGATTCGGTAAAAAGTAATTCGCCCGCTGTGCTGGTTATTGGTGCCCTATTGATTGGTGTGGGAGTCATTGCGCTGCTCAGCAACTTTGTGCATATCTCACTTTGGCGTTTTTGGCCGGTGGTATTGATTGTAGTGGGCGTGGTGTGCCTCTTTACCCCCGGCAATCGTGGCTGGTCGCTCGAGCGAGCCGGCAACTCCATCGTACTCATCTCCATTGGAATTGCCCTCTTGGCGTGGATGCTTCAAATCATTCAGACCAAAGTGCTACTTGCCGCCTTCTTTGATTTGTGGCCCATACTCCTGGTAGTTTTAGGGCTTGCCATCATTGGAGCAGCGCGTAAAAGCAGCATGATTTTCCTTGCCAGTTCTCTGGTGCTTTCGGCAACGATTATATTTGGATTATGGGTGTACGGAGGCCTTAATTGGGAGAGCGTAGCCACCACCTCGCTCCTTTCAGACACAGACGGCCTTCAAGAGCTCATCAGAGACATTGTGCCCGAGTCTTAAGATGGGAAGCAACATGAGCAGCAATGGGGCAAAGAAGCCCAACAAAACCAACAGGCCACCCGATGGAAAGCTGAGTCTTTCCACGGTAGCTCTGGCTGTAGGCATCTTGCTGATTGTTGTTGGCGTATGGCAGCTGGCCGATCAACTCCTGGGAGCCTGGTTTGACGAGATCATGCAGGTTATCAAGACGGTGCTCAGCATTGTTGGGCCGCTTTTGATTATTGCAGGAGGAGTGGCGCTTATGCACGTGGCGCGCAAAGGCAACCTGAGCATGCCAACAGACCGAAAGCTTTATCGCTCTGTCCGCAACAAGAAGATCAGCGGGGTATGCGGAGGAATTGGGGAGTACCTCAACGCCGACGCCGCTGTAGTGCGCGTGATAACCATCGTGCTTGCCATTTTGTGCTGGTACGTCATTGTGCCGCTCTACATCCTCTTTTGGATAATCATTGAGCCAGACACCAGGAACTACAACACCTGGGTATAGCAGCACTCCCGAGAGCCACTCCCGAGAGCCGTCCCGAGAGCCGTCCCTTCGGGTGCGCTTGGGTTGCGCTATAATGGGGGACTTTATAAGGAAAACCTTGAAGAGAGGTGTTAGGAATGGTTGATCGAAGTTTGGTCGAGGATGCGCTGGAGCTTGTTCGCCCAGCACTGCAAGCTGATGGAGGAGACGTTAAGCTTATCGATGTGGATTCAGAAGGCGTCGTGTCTGTTGAGCTGCAGGGTGCCTGTAAGGGCTGCCCTATGAGCCAGCTTACGCTTTCAAACAGTGTTGAGCGTATCTTAAAGGAACGTGTTCCCGGTGTTACCAAGGTAATCCCGGCAGAGTTATAGTATCTGTTAGGGAGGAAGTAGTGGTTCTCTCAGACCGTTCTATTAAAGACGAACTGGCTGCTGGACGCATTGTTATTGAGCCGTATGACCCGGCAGATCTACAGCCAGCCAGCGTAGATGTGCACTTGGGCGATAGCTTTAGAGTGTTTCAGAATTCTCGCTATCCCTTTATTGACCCGAGCATCAGTCAAGCGGAGTTGACCGAGCTGGTAGTAGCCTCGGTCACTGAGCCTTTTGTCTTGCATCCAGGAGAGTTTGCTCTGGGCACTACATTAGAAAAGATATCACTGCCCGACAACATACTCGGACGCTTGGAAGGCAAGAGCACCCTGGGACGCATTGGCTTGCTCATTCATTCTACGGCTGGTTATGTTGATCCAGGCTGGGTGGGCTCCCTTACCCTGGAGCTTTCTAATGTGGCTAATCTTCCTATCTTGCTCACACCAGGAATGAAGATTGGGCAGATAGCCTTTCAGCAACTCACCACCTCGGTTGATAGACCCTATGGACACCCGGATCTGGGCTCTCACTATCAGTTCCAAGAAGGCCCTACTCCTTCCAGTGCGCTTGAATAAGTGAAGCTCGGCATGCACTGTTGGCAAAAACGCGGCTGTGATGAAGAAATGGCTTCGCGCTGTCCGCACGCCTTGTCAAACAGCAACTGTGTTACCAGCTGTTACTATACTAATTGTATGATTAAGCATCATCGTTTTGCCAGCAATTGGGATATCTTGCTTGACCCTACGATAGACCGCTCGGCTGCTATCAAAGAGCCTTGCACCTACTGTGAATATTTTCTAGTGAATGGACCTCGTCTTGTTAAATGAACTGTATCAAATGTTTGACCCCGTTGCTTTTTGGGTGGGGCCCTTTGCGGTGAGGTGGTATGGCCTCGGCTACATCGTGGGCATTCTCTTGGGAGGCGTGGTAATAAAGAGCCTTGCCAAACGATGGAAGATCTACTTTTCTGTTGATGCCCTGCTCACGCTCTATATTGCTTCCATAGTGGGCATCATCTTTGGTGCCAGGATTGGATATGTCTTAATTTATGGTGCCGGGTACTACTTTGAATACCCTGCCGAGATTCTCAACTTTAGCGGCATGAGCTTTCATGGAGGGGTCATGGGTATGGCCTTAGCCATCCTGGTGACCAGCCGCATCTTTAAGATGCCCTTTGCCAGCCTGGCAGATCTCGTCGTTATTGCTGCGCCTATTGGTATATTCCTTGTTCGCTGCGCCAATTTCATCAACGGTGAGCTTTGGGGCACGGCAACCGATTTGCCCTGGGGAGTAGTTTTTGATAGAGGGGGCGATATAGCTCGCCATCCAACGCAACTCTATGAAGCCCTGCTTGAGGGAGTGGTGCTTTTTGTCATCATGATGGTTTTGGCACGCCGCAAAACGCCACTTGGGCGTGGTAGCTACCTCGGAATCTTCTTTATTGCCTACAGTGTATTTCGAATAGCCGTTGAGTTTGTTCGTGTACCGGATGCACAAATTGGTTATTTGGCTGGAGGATGGCTCACCATGGGCATGGTGCTCAGTGCAATTTTGTTGCTTGTTGGTGTTGCCATATTGCTCTACGCAACAAAAGCCAATCGTCCCCAAGTAGGACTGCCAGAGCCCGAGGACTTTGAAGACTTGCCCGAGGACGAAGACTTGCCAGAGGGCAAAGACTTGTCAGAGGACGAAGATTTGGAAACCAAGAAAGATGAGGCTAAGCGCAAGAAAGATGAGGCTGAAGCGAGGCGCGAGAAGGTGAAAGCAAGACGCAAGAAAAACGCGGCTGAAGCAGGGCGCGAGAGAGACGAAGCTGAAGCAAAGCGCGAGAAAGTGAAATCAAGACGCGTAAATGAAAAACCAAGACGTAAGAATGATAAACTCGATGATGAGGATGCAAAAGCGGTAATTGATAACAAAGAGTCAAAGGCTCAGGGTGAAGAATCAAGCATTAAGGATGAAGAATTATGACAACTCCAAGAAAGTCAAACATGCAAGAGTTATTTGAACAATTAATGGGGGGTGCTCCTGCGAGTGGCTCAGGCTCAGGCGGAAGCGGCGGCTCAGGCGGCGGTTCAGGCTCGGGCGGCGGTTCAGGCGCTGGCGGCGGCTCGGGTGCTGGCGGAGGAGCAGGCGACGGCTCTATGGGTCAGCTCTGGTCAATGTCTACCGAGCAGCTTACAGAAAAGCATCGTAAACTACTGCGCAAACTGCTTAAGGTGCTCATAGTATTATATATCCCCATTTTGCTGGCCTGTTACTGGCTCTTTCATCCACCGCTTAACCTTCAAAGCGAGGAGACCTGGTTTTACATCGGAGCCTTCATTCTCTTTCCTGTCTTTATGATCTTTTATGTGCGCTCGAGCCTTTATAGAACGGGCAGCAAGAAGTACAAAAAGGATGAGAAAAAAGCCAAGTTCAACAAGCGCCTCATGATGATTCCCGTGGCAGTCGTATGTGTTGGTCTTTTGGGCTCCCTGGTCTCTGCAGTCTTTTTTCCAGGCAATGCACAGCGCTACTCCGAGATTTTGAGTATTGAGAACTTAAAGTTTGAAGAGGATATTCAACAAGTCAACTTTGAGCAGATTCCTGTTATCGACCGCAACTCGGCTGCGGTTTTGGGCAATCGTGTTATGGGTGGTATTCCAGAATACGTCAGCCAGTTTGAGATAAGCCCTCTGTATAGTCAAATCAACTACCAGAATCGCCCAGTGCGAGTAAGCCCGCTGCTTTATGCCGATGTCATCAAGTGGTTTACCAACAGCGGGTCGGGTCTGCCTGCCTATGTGCGAGTAGAAATGACCACGCAAAATGCCGAGATCGTACGCTTGGAGCAACCCATGCGTTATTCGCAGTCTGAAGTGCTCACGCGCAACATCTATCGCTACGTGCAGCTTTCGTACCCCCTCTATATCTTTGATGAATTCTCCTTTGAGATTGACGACGAAGGGCATCCCTGGTGGATTTGTCCAGTGCAAGAGCGTACCATTGGCCTATTTGGCGGCACGACCATAAGGCGGGTTATCATGTGCGATGCGGTAACCGGCGAAACAACGGATCTTCCCATTTCTGAGGTGCCGCAGTGGGTGGACAGGGCGTTTCCTGCCGAGCTGCTCATTCAGCAGTACAACTGGTATGGTGCCTACCACAACGGCTTTATCAACTCCTTCCTGGGTCAAGAGGGTGTGGTGCACACCACCCCAGGCACCGATGGCATGCAGGGCTACAACTACCTTGCCAAGGATGATGATGTGTGGGTCTATTCGGGCGTAACCTCTGCGGTTTCGGACAACTCCATCGTAGGCTTCATGCTTATCAACCAACGTACAGCACAGGGACACTACTATGCCATTGCCGGCGCTACGGAAGACTCAGCCATGCGTTCTGCTGAGGGTCAGGTTCAGCATCTTAATTACCGCGCTACCTTTCCCATACTCATCAATATTGCTGACGTACCCACCTACTTCATGGCACTGAAGGACGCTGCCGGTTTGGTTAAAATGTATGCCATGCTCGACATTCAGCGCTTCCAAAATGTTGCCGTTGGCACCACCTTGGCAGAGACAGAGCAAGCCTACAAGCGGCTGCTCATTACCAACGGAGTTGAGCTGGGAAGCGAGGAATCGCCAGAGTTTGACTCGGTTACCGGGGTGGTAAAACGTGTTGCTACCGCTGTTATTGATGGCAACTCACACTTCTTCCTCACCCTGGAAGACGACTCAAGTATCTACCAGGTTATGCTGCCAGCGCTTTTGGTTGTGCTCGAAGTAGAGCCGGGCTACGAGGTGAAGCTCGAATACTGGGAGAGTGAGGATTTGCGGGTAGTTGAAGGACTGCAAATCATTACACGGGAGTAATTGTTACTCCAAGGATCATGCTGCACTGGGCAGTATTAAGTGTAGCGAGGTTCTGAGTGTGTAACAAAACGGGTAGCAAAGAGGCCTGCCTTATCTGCCTCTTTGCTCGGACGGAATGGAAACGAGTGTATGTATAGCTTTCGTTATCATCTGGTAACGATATGTTCGATCCTGATGGCATTGGCACTGGGCTTGTTGCTCGGCGCTGCCATTGCTTCGAGCGAGCTGGCTCAAAGAACGCAAAGCGACATGGTTGACAGTATGCTTTCTCGCTACGAATCACTCGTTGATGCCAATGACAAACTAGAAGAGGATATCCTCACCAGTACTGCCTTTGCAACGACTCTCTCTGAAAATTGGACTGAGGGGCGTTTGAATGGGCGCACCATTGTGCTCATGTTTGGCAACAGCCGCAGCGATGAAATACTCAGTTCTGATCTTGCCGCCTACCTCACAAGGGCAGGTGCCTCAGTCGTGCACGTTACGGTGCTCCTTGAAGACTTTGGTTTGGGCGATAGAGATATCTCGTCTGCATTGCGCGAGTTGATTGAGGAGGACTTGCGCGAAGATCACCAGCAGGCGCTTGCAAAGCGACTCGCAGAAGAGTGGAGTTACCAAAATAACCTCCCCCTCCCCGAATCCAGCCGCGAAGACCATAACCTGGCTCCCTATACATATAGCCAGCCAATAAACTTTCTTGAAGCATCACCCTTGGATTTAGACGGCGGTCTGGAGCCCCAAACGCCGCTGCAAAAGCGCCTGTTTGAGCAGTATCCCCTTACCAGGGCTCTGCTTTCTCTAGGAGTTATCAGCATCAGTGTCAATTACAGTAACTTGCAAGAGCTTGAAGACCCTGCTCCTCCAAAGGAGCAGTTGGCTGCCTTGCACATTGCCACAGCTTGGCAACTGCCCTACTGTGTCAACGGCTTTATCAATGGCTATTTGGATACAGACAATCTTGCCTCTGATGATGCCTCTGCCGAAATCCAGATGGGAACACAACTAGCCTTGAGCATGCATGAAGCTGCCAAAGAGGGCCTGCTGCAATTTGCCACATGGTACCGGGTGAGCTTTGCCAGAGGCGCCGAGCAAGTACTTGACGAGCAGGCAAACTACCATGTGCTCCTCGTGCAGCCTGCAAGCCAGGATTACCCTATGGAACAGCTGGCAAACTTCTACGGCTTTAGCTGTGTAACCACGCCAGAAACCCCCAGCGGCAGATATTCCATTGTTGCGCTGCTCACTGGAGCTGAGGCAGGCATCTATGGAGAAGATCGTAGTCTCCAAAATCGTTTTGCACCTCTTCCTCTGGATGTAACTGGTAGAGCTGCTTTTAAGGACAACTCCTTTGCAAAGCCCGACTCAGCTGCGGCAGCGGGCACTTCAGATCAAGAAGCAACCAAAGAAGATAAAGAAGAAGACGAACCCTCAGGCTAGCAAGGTTCCTATACGCGGGAGCTCGCATCCGTCAATACTGACCCCACAAGTAATAGCAGGTGCCTTAAACTGCCCGCATGGCAGCATTCGGACAGTTTTTGCCAGAAAATTGCGTTTTGGGGCAGTGAAGTGCCCCATTAGGCACCATTATCTCTCGTGCCTCTCCAAGAAAAGTCTCATTAGCCCCTCCGCTCCCTTGATTAAGGGCAATCAAACACAATAGCTTGCCCCGAAACGCAAAAATCTGGTAAAAACCTGAGTTTTCATGCCATGCGCTCAAAGGCGAGGCGTAGGCCTTCCAAGGTGAGGCTGTCGTTAACATCGGTGATGGTTGAGGAGAGGTCGAGTACGCGTCTGGACAAGCCGCCGGTGGCGATGACGGGAGCCTGGTAGCCAAGCTCGGCAAAGACGCGCAGCACGAGCCCGTCGATGCGATCTATCTCTCCATAGGTGAGCCCGCTTTGAACGGCAGCTCTGGTGGAGCGGCCAATAACTCGAGGCGGTGTTTCTATGTCGATGCGCGGCAGGCGAGCTGCTGCAGCAAAGAGGGCGTTGGCAGAGGTAGCTAGTCCTGGTGCAATGATGCCTCCAATAAAAGCACCATCTTTGTCGATGATTTCGATATTGGTAGCCGTCCCAAAATCCACTACGATGACGGGAGCGCCGTAGAATTCTATGGCAGCCAACGCGTCCGCTATGCGGTCGGCACCTATCTCGCTGGGATTGTCGTAGCCGCAAGAAAAACCAACGGCTGTCTTATGGGTGAGAAGCAGCGGCTCTGTGCCGCTTAACAGGCAAGCTGCCACAGTCCACTCACTGCTGAGCGCGGGCACTACCGAAGCAATGGCCACATGCTTGATATCCAGAGCTTCTTTGTTAGTGGACAAGAGTGTGTTGAGTGTGATGAGCAACTCGTCTGACGTGTTATCGGCGCGGGTAGAAAGGCGCCAGTCGCACACCAGGCTTTTACCCTTATAGACTCCCAGGTGAGTTTGAGTATTACCAATATCGGCAACCAGCAGCATGATAAACCTCCAACAACAAAGCAACAAACGAATCAAACTAACACTCATTGTAACGCAGCCGAGTGGTATTATGGTTGGATAACAAGTTGTTGAATGTTGCAGAAGGGAGACAGAATGACTGACGCACCAGCCAAAGTCCTCGTTGTTGACGACGAGCCTGCAATTACAGAATTTGTTGGCTACAACTTGCGCAAAGAGGGTTATGAAGTGAGCATAGCTGCCGACGGAGCCACCGCGCTCGAGCTCATCAACACCTATCATTTTGACCTGGTTATCATGGATGTCATGCTGCCTAGCATGGATGGCTATGAGGTGGTGCGACGCATTCGCGCCAACTATACCATGCCCGTACTTTTTTTAAGTGCGCGCGATACCGAGCTCGATAAAGTCGTAGGGCTCGAGATTGGCGGAGATGACTACTTGGCCAAGCCTTTTGGAGTGCGCGAGCTGATTGCTCGTGCAAAAGCCTTGCTCCGTCGCGCCGCTAATCAAGATAATGGCGGCCTTGGAGATGACTTTGACGAGGTCATTGAAGTGAGCGGTATCAAGCTTGATGAAAGCACCCATATTGCGGTGAGCGAAAAAGGCCCCATTGAGCTGACTCCCAGGGAGTTTGAGCTCCTCGGTGCCCTCATGCGTCACGCCGGCAAAGTGCTTTCTAGAGATCAACTCCTGCAAGATGCCTGGGGCTGGGAATACCTTGTGGAGACAAAGACAGTAGATACCCACGTCAAGCGTCTGCGCGACAAGCTTGAGGCGGCAAAAATCGACCCGGGATTAATCGAGACCGTTCGTGGGTATGGGTATCGGTTTAAAGTGCTCACTTAGGCGAGCCCTTCAAAGGAGCTGCTTCCAAGGAGGTATGCTTGCACTATAAAACGCTCAGAATACTCTTGGCATTCATTTGCTCCGCCATAACTATGATTATCTCCTTGGTTGCGGTGGCCTTGCTCTTTGCGCAGCTCGATAACGAGATTGTGCTCTTGACCATCTCACTGCCTCTGGGAGTAACCGCTTTTGTATGTGCCTATGCTGCCACAGGTTTTTATTTGGGCCCACTTGGTAAGGTGATGTTGCGTGTTAAGCAACTGGCCGATGGTCAGTTTTCGGTGCGCTTTATGGACGAGTCTATGATGCGCACGCCTCTAGGCGTGCAAGAGCTGGCCATAGGACTGGACTCGGTTGCTGCAAAGATGCGCAGCCAACTGGCAGAAGCAGCCTCAGACAGCAAACGACAAAACCAATTTGTGAGCGATGTGTCGCATGAGCTGCGCACCCCGCTTACCGCCATTCGAGGTGCTGCCGAGACCATGATGGACGAGGATATCTCCTATGAGGATCGCCGCCTCTTTTGCGAAAGCATCGTACGCGAAAGCGAGCGGCTTACGCGCTTGGCCAATGAGCTTCTTACCTTGCAGCGTATTGACGGGCGAGGAGAAATACTGCTTGAGCGCGTCAACCTCCACAAGGTGGTAGAAAATGCCATAAGCCTGCTGTCACCGTTGCTGGAAGAACGCAACGTAGACATAAGCATAAAAGGGGAGGTGCCTGACGTGCTGGGAGATACCGACCGCCTCCAGCAGGTAGCAGTCAACCTCATAGAAAACGCCAGTCGCTTTACCAGTCCAGAAAATGGACGCATTGAGGTGGAGCTTTCGGGTATCAAGGGGCACAGCATTATTGCCGTCAAGGATAATGGAAAAGGCTTTGGCGACGTAGACCCGGCACGACTTTTTGACCGGTTCTTCAGGGGAGACGCAAGTAGGGCTCGCACAACAGGAGGAACCGGGCTTGGTCTCACTATTGTAAAGGCTATAGTAGATGCACACGACGGCACTGTTGAGGCGGTAAACTTGCCTCATGGCGGCGCATGTTTTATTGTGGCAATACCATCTTTACCACCCCGAACCGAGTAGGCCTACGAACCACTATGGAACTACCATGACCCAAGCAGGCTCAGCGCCTGCCTGACGAGAGAGATTAAGAAGACATGTTTGCAGAGAGCTGCCGAGACAAGAGAGTGGAGTGTTGATGTTGAGCGCTGCGGCAGGTGAAAGCACAGGCACAGGCACAAGCACAAGCAGCCAAGGAGCACATCTCAAGCAGCGCCTGAGACTCAAGTTACTTGGGCTTAATGCAAGGCGCATGCTGATATTTTGCCTGCTGTATATTGTGGTACATAGCACCACCTTCTTCTTGAGCAACAGCATAGAAGGCAAAGTGCTCTTTGGCGTTACGCAGCCCTTTTCTTGGATACACCCAGCAGACACAGCGGTTGCCATAGTGGCACTTTGCCTGGGTGCAAGCTTTGCCATACTTTTTGTCTGTGTCTTCAAGGGAGTCATTAAGCGACCAAAAACTCAAAGTGATCTTGTGCACGCCTGCTTGGTGCTGCTCACCTTTGTGCAGCTTTTGCTGTATCCACAAGAACTGGGCACCAACTACTTTTTGCTTTACTTTATGATTTATGTTCTCATGTTGGGAGTGTTGCCCATACTTAATAGGGTGCAAAGCCTTGGATACATCCTTGGTTTTGCTCTTTTAAGCTGGATCATCTACGTAGCTACCTTTCCTTCTATCCTGGAGGTAGACCTGGCGGCAATCACCTCTTCATCGGCTCCTGCAAACATAGTGCTGCTTCAATCCACCATCAGTTTTTATGCCATAGTACTGGTTGCCTTTGCAGTGAGCCTTGCGGTTTCTCGATTGAGTCATAGGCTCATAGTACAAAACATCATGCTTAAGCTTGAGTTGGAGGAGCGGAAGATAGAGCTTGAATCCTGCATAGAAGAGCAAACCGCCCAGTACAAAGAAAAAGCTCGAGTTGCCGAGGCTTCAAGCCTTGCCAAAACGCGCTTTTTTACTAAAGCCAGTCATGAGATGCGTAGTTCAATGACCGCCATCCTCGGCATGGTCTTTTTTGCCAAAGAAAGTGGGGACATCCAGACTAAACAAGAAAGCCTTGAGTCAATCGATCGCGAAACACAAAAACTCAAGGGCATTGTAGGATCCATCATTGAAGGCACGTATGACGAAGCAGGTAGTCCTACAAAAGAGCATTCTAAGGATGCGAGTGCTGGTGCAGAGCCACTGCCTGCCAAGGAGGCTCATAAGCCGCTCGATGCCCCCCTGCTCAGCGGCCATAATCTGCTTGTAGTTGAGGATCTGGACACCAACCGCTTTGTGCTCACTGAGTACCTCAAAAAAACCCAGGCAAACGTAGAAGAAGCCATCAATGGCAAAGAGGCGGTGGAGAGGTTTGCTGCTTCTCCTGAGGGCTACTACTCTTTTGTTTTCATGGACTTATTAATGCCCGAAATGAATGGTCATGAGGCCACTCGCGCTATTCGCTCGATGGAGCGCCGGGATGCTGCAGATGTTCCTATTGTGGCCGTGAGCGCTAACGCCTTTAAGGAAGATATCGAAGCCTCGCTTGCTGCAGGCATGGATGCCCACCTGGCAAAGCCAGTGGAGCAATCGACGGTCTTCCGTGTATTGATTGAGAGACTCCTATGATTGATCGCTACTCCCGCCCCCAGATGTCACAAATATTCTCCCTCGAAAACAAGTTCAGGCTCTGGCAAGAGATAGAAGTACTCTTTGCCGAGGCATGCGCCGAGCAAGGCACCATAGGCATTACGGCCGACGAAGCGCGCTGGATACGGGAGCATGCGAGCTTTGACCTTGCAGGCATCGAGGCCATCGAGGAAGTAACCAACCACGATGTCATTGCCTTTCTCACTAATCTGGGCTCATATGTTGATAGAGATGTTCCAGCAGGCACACCCAAGCCCTCGCGCTGGCTGCACTACGGCATGACCTCCTCAGACCTGGGAGACACAGCGCTTTGCTGCCAAATTACCCAGGCTCTGGATCTCATCCTTGCTCAGGTACGCACCTTGGGAGAGCGTTGCAAGCACCGGGCCTTGGAAGAAAGAGACACGCTTTGTGTAGGACGTACTCACGGTATTCATGCCGAGCCTATGACCTTTGGCATGAAGTTTGGTGCCTGGGCCTGGGCGCTTAAACGAGCTGAGCAACGGCTGGTAGATGCCCGAGCTTTGAGCGCGGCGCGCGGCGCACTCTCGGGAGCCGTTGGGTCTTACTCCAGCATTGACCCTGTTTTGGAGGCCTCTGTTTGTGAGCGCCTGGGGCTTCAGCCCGACCCGCTCTCTACGCAAGTCATAGCACGCGACAATCACGCCCATGTGGCAGCTGCTCTTGCGGGCTGTGCTGCCACCTTGGAGCAGGTTGCCACCGAGATTCGCTCTTTGCAAAAGTCGGATACACTGGAGGCAGAAGAGCCCTTTGCCAAGGGCCAAAAAGGCTCCAGCGCCATGCCGCATAAGCGCAATCCTATTACCTGCGAGCGTGTTTGTGGCCTGGCGCGCGTGGTTAAGGCCAACACACAGGTTGCCTTTGACAACGTAGCCCTGTGGCACGAGCGCGACATCTCGCATTCTTCGGCCGAGCGGGTCGTACTGGCCGATTCTTTCATTGCTTTGGACTACATGCTTGCCAAGATGCAGTGGGTCGTTGACGGGCTTATCTTGTACCCAGCCAACATGTTGGCCAACCTCAAGCGTACCCGCGGGCTCATCTACTCCAGCAAGGTGTTGCTTGCCCTTGTAGATGCTGGCATTACGCGCGAGGAGGCCTACGATATCGTTCAGCGCAATGCCCTGGTTGTTTGGGATGACATACAACAGGCTCGCTCTGGTTTGGACTATCGGGGGCGCCTTGAAGCAGATTCTCGTGCTGCGGCTCTCCTGAATAGCGAGACCCTTGATGCCATTTTTGAGCCGAGAAGCTTCCTTGGTAGGATGCCAATACTCTTTGAGCGCCTGCAAAAGTTGGAGTTTTAGAGATTAAGCAGTATACTTAGTGCTCATGAACCGTACACCTGAGGAAGTCTGACATGAGGAACTCAGTAATAATTAGGCAAAATCTAAGCAAACCAAGCCTGTTTTTTAGCTGGGCGCTTGTTGCAGTGCTCGCATTTGCCTTGTTGATGCCCGTTGGCCTGCAAAGCGCCTATGCTCAGCCTACCTTGGCCGAAGTACAAGCGCAGGCAGACGAGGCCAGTGCTCGCCTTGCCATAACCGAAGCTGAGATGTTTAAAATCGGCGAGGAGTATGTAGTGGCTTTAGCGGCACACGAAGCCTCCCTTGGTGCGATGGAAGATGCGCAGCTACGCATCGAAGTTGCCCAAGCTGTCATTGCAGAAACACAAATACTTTTGGGCAACCGTGCAAGTGCCATGTATCGCCAAGGCCCCCTCTCGTTTCTTGAGGTGATTTTTGGTGCCAAGAGTTTTGAAGAATTTACCAACACGTGGGATCTTCTCACCAAGATCAATCAAGAAAGCGCCGATTTGATCTTGACCAACAAAGAGGCTCGGGATGAAGCAAAGTCTGCTCGCGAGGAGCTTTCTGAGCAAGAAAAGGCTGCTGCTGCCTATCTTCTTGAGACAGAAGTGCTCATGGAAAACGCGCATCAGCTGCTAAGCAGCCAAGAAGCAGAGCTGGCTGCCCTCAGTTCTGAGGTTGCAGATCTCGTGTACAAGGAGCAAGAGGAGCGTCAGGCTGAACAACGTCAGACTGAAGAGCGTCTGGCGCAAGAACGCTACGAGCGTGAGCTTGAGGTGCAGGAAGGCTTGGAGCAAGAACGTCTGGCTCGCGAACGTCTGACCCAACGACCAGGAGCTTCTCAAAACTCCAACCAAGGCACAGGCTCAAATACCAATCAGGGTTCAAATCAGGAATCCAGTCAAGGAGCTGGCCAAGGAACAAGCCTCATTCCCACTCCGGTTCCTACACCTCCACCGCCACCTCCGCCCCCGCCCCCGCCACCTCCGCCCCCGCCACCCCCTCCTCCCACCGAAGGGTATGGTGACGTAGTTGCGGCGGCTGTCTCGCGGCTGGGCTCTCCCTATGTGTATGGCAATGCTGGGCCAAACTATTTTGATTGCTCTGGGCTCACCTCCTGGTGTTACTCGCAGGCTGGGCGTGGCTACATTGGACGGGGTACGGGCGATCAGTACCATGCAGCTTCTGCACGCTGGCCCTACTCCAGCGGAGGTGCACAGCCCGGCGATGTACTCTGGTGGCCACCAGAGACCGGCTACACCCACGTGGCTATCTATACCGGTAACGGTCAGTATATTCACGCCCCCCTGCCCGGGCAAACAGTATGCTATTCATCTTGGGCCATAGAAAGCACCATAGTCCTCCGCTTTTAACCATTTAACGACAGACAAGAAGTATAAGTTGGCCTGAGTAGTTCACAGGGGTTACAGTTCGGTCTATACATCGTCATTGTGGGCTTGACCCGGAATCTGAGACGCATTTTGGTAAGATTGCGGCTCGGAGGCCGCAATGACGGACTACAGTCTGACTAGTGAACCACCAGGGCAAAAGCAGCTTTATTATTTAGGCTGTGTCATTTGGTGTTTGTAGGATTTAGCAGTATACTGTGAGCAAACACTTCGGTAACCTATTATTTATCTTTACCGATGTTCGATATGATATAAAACTGCACTCACGAACATGTACGGAGAAGCTGGGATTATGTACTGCAAAAGCAAGCTCAAACAGGGCTGCAAGCTCAAGAGGTCTTTGAGGCTTGTGCTGGTTGTGCTGCTGGCTGCCACGCTTCTCACTTCTTTCAATGTGCAATCTGCTTTTGCGACTCCCACTTCGGCAGAGGTGCAGGCGCAGGCAGATGAAGTGAGCGCAAGGCTCGCTATTGCAGAAGAGGAAATGCACAGTATTCGTGCTGAATACTGGGCGGCTGTTGAGGCTCATGAACAGGCGCTTGCCAATATGGATGAGGCGCAAGAGCGTATTGACGTAGCGCAAGGCATCATCAAAGAGACGCAAGAGCTCTTGGGCGCACGTGCAAATCTGATGTATCGACAAGGCCCTCTCTCGTTTCTTGAGGTAATCTTTGGTGCGGCCAGCTTTGAGGAGTTTACCAATACCTGGGACTTCATCAATATGATCAACCAAGAAAATGCCAACCTCATACAAATCAATAAAGATGCCCGTGCCGAGGCAGAGGCTGCTCACGCAGAGTTTTCGGCTCAGCAAATTGTGGCTGCTGAGCGAGAGGCAGAGGCTGCTGCCATACAGGTAAGGGCAGAAGAGCTCATTGCCGAACAACAGGTCGAGCTGGCAGGGCTTAATGCCGAGGTAGCCAGACTCGTAGAAGAAGAGACTGCTGCCCGTCTGGCTGCAGAGGCTGCGGCAGAGGCCGAAAGGCTCAGGCAACAGCAAATGACTGCCAGCCAACAGCCCTCTTATGATTACTCTCCACCCCCACCTCCACCTGCCGGCGGCTTTGGTGATGTGGTATCGGCAGCTGCCTCGCGCATTGGTTGTCCCTATGTATATGGTGCCACTGGGCCAGACTACTACGACTGCTCGGGTCTTACATCTTGGAGCTATCAGCAGGCGGGTCTTGGCTGGATTGGACGTACCGATGGGTCTCAATATGCCAGTGCATCGGCTCGATGGCCGTACACAAGTGGTGGGGCGGTACCTGGCGATGTGCTTTGGTGGCCAGGCCATGTGGCAATCTACGCAGGTGGCGGATCATATATCCATGCGCCCATACCAGGGCAATCTGTTCGTTACGACTCGTGGAACATAGGAAATGCCGTTGTTCTTCGATTCTAAGGAAGCGATATCTTACCCTCGCTTTCTCAAATAGTTGGCAGACTTAAAGGAAATAAGGAGTAGAACATGGACTTTGCATCATCAAAAACCAAGGAAAACCTGGCAGTTGCCTTTGCAGGAGAATCTCAGGCCACAAACAAATATGCATACTTTGCCAAGCAGGCTGCAGCCGACGGCTTTCAGCAGATTGCTGCCATCTTTAGCGAGACTTCGAGCAACGAAAAGGCACACGCCAAGATGTGGTTTAGAGCCTTGCACAATGACGGTAATGCCAGAGGCGGCATACCCACCACTACTGATAATCTTGCTGCAGCCGCCGCTGGCGAGAACGAAGAGTGGACACAGATGTATAAAGAGTTTGCCCAAACCGCACGCGAGGAAGGCTTTGGTGAACTTGCCGAGCTCTTTGAGTTGGTAGGCCAGGTTGAGAAGCATCACGAGGAGCGCTACCTTACCTTACTCAACCACATTAACGAGGGCGTGGTTTTTAAGAGTAGCACCGAGGTGGCATGGAAATGCCTTGAATGCGGCTTTGTGCACTTTGGAACCGAGCCGCCGGAAATCTGCCCAGTTTGTGCTCACCCTCAGGCATATTACGAGTTGCGAGCCGAGAACTATTAGAAGACAGGCCATGCATACTTGACTGCCATGACTCATACCTTACGATTTCTCGGCACGGGCGCTTCAAGCGGCGTGCCGAGTTTCTATTGTGGCTGCAAGGCCTGCGAAGAAGCGCTTGCCAATCCTGCAGCGCGGCGCAGCTGCGCCAGTTTGCTTATCAAGGGCACGCAAAACACCCTTATAGATGCCGCCCCAGACTTGCGCATGCAACTATCGTTTGCCAAGGCAAAAGACGTGGCACAGGTTTTGTTAACGCACGAACACTTTGACCACATTGGTGGAATTCCTCAGCTGGAGTTTTATGTGCGCCTCAAGACCAAGAAGCCGGTTGCCCTTTACGCTGGCAGTCATACGCTTGCGCAGATTGCCGAGCAGTTTGCCTTTATGAAAGCAGAGCTGGAGCCGCATGAGATCAAGGCCTGGCAAACGCTGGCCTTTGATGGGGTGCGCTATACCGCCCTGCCTGCCACTCATGGTACTGAGACTTTTGGGTATCTCATCGAAGGCAGCAAACGGCGCATTGCCTATTTTCCCGACACAGGGCCGCTTTGCCATGAAACAGCAGCTGCGCTTAAGGGCATAGATGTTCTCATCATTGATGCGACCTATCATGGTAATAATCCTAAGGCATCGGGGCATCTCAGTGTGAGCGAGGCCATAAAGCAGGCCGAAAAGCTCAACGCAAAGAAGACCTTTCTCACGCATCTCGCCATGCACTACGATGAGCCTATTACCGCGCGCGAGTTGCAAGATTTGCTGGCTCCATACAAAGGCAAAATTCTTGCAGCCAACGATGGCTTGGAAATTCCCTTTTAGCTTGAGCCCCACTTGAGCCCCACTTGAGCCCATTTTGACACCTGCAATGTGCTGCAAATGTGCTGCAAGAGGTAAGCACATACTGCCTCAGTCGTAACCACTAGCTATGTTTTACTGTGATTATTCGTGCTTCGGTGAGGCATGGGCGTGCAGAAGTGTTACAATCAAGCGAAACACTTACGACAAAAGTTTTACATGAACTGGAAATGGAGGAACTATGGCCAAGGGGAAGATAATCGCATTCTTTGTTGGGGGTGCCATTGGTGCCACTGTGGCATTACTGTTTGCACCTCGTAGCGGTAAGGAGACAAGGGCTATTATCACCGATAAAGCTGAAGAAGTGTGGGGCGAAGGCGCACAGCTCTATGCCCAGGGTTTTGAGAGAATCAAGACTGAGGCTGCCAATGTGCAAAAGACTGCGGCTCAAGCAAACGAAGAGCTCAGGTCAAAGATTGAAAATGCGCGCACTGCCATTGCCGAGCAAATAGCAAAGAACGCTCAGACCGCTCGCGATGCCATCAACTCTCGCATACCTCTCTCCGATGACAAGATCACCCAAGAGGCAGATGTTGTTAAAGGGCAATTAGATGATGCTGCCCAAAAGGTCAAAACTGCCGCCGCCGACTTGGCTGCTACTAACGCCGCTGCCATATCCAATGGTGCCGCTGCCGCTGCAGAGAAGGTTGAGAACAGAGCAGCTGGAGCCCAAGGAAAGCCCCAGGTCAAGCCTGCAGGCTCATAAGATTGCGCACAAACCCAAGACAACGATAGTTCTATGCTAGACGCAAAGTTTACGAGAGAACATATCCACACGGTAGAAGAAGCCCTGCTATCCCGAAATTATCAGTGGGATAGCAGTGCTTTTCTTGCTGCTGACGCACGCAGGCGTGAGCTGATAGCTCAAGCTGAGGCGCTTAAGGCTCAGCGTAATACCAGCTCCAAGCGCATTGGCGAGCTTATGAAAGCTGGTTGCAAAGAAGAGGCTGAGGCTGCCAAAGAAGAAGTACGTACCTGGGGAGAGCACATTGATACGCTGGATAAAGAGCTTACTGAGGTTGAAGCAAGTCTTTCGAGTGAGCTGCTCGACCTTCCCAATTTACCTTCTACTACCACACCAAAGGGCGTGGGCGAAGAAGACAACGTAGAGGTACGCCGCTGGGGCACCCCTCCTGCGTTTAACTTTGAGCCCGAGGCTCACTGGGATCTTGGCACCAATTTGGGCATCATCGACTTTGAGCGAGCAGTGAAGCTGGCTAAGTCGCGCTTTGTCCTTTTGGGAGGGCTGGGAGCCAGCCTCGAGCGTGCACTCATAAACTTTATGGCCGACACGCATATATCGCGTGGTTATAAAGAGTGGTGGGGCCCGGTGCTCGCCAATAGCGAGACCCTTACCGGCACGGGCAATCTTCCTAAGTTTGAATCCGATCTCTTCAAGACTACCGAGGGGCTTTATCTTATTCCCACTGCTGAGGTCATGCTCACCAATATTCATCGTGATGAGGTGTTGAGTGCTGCAGAGCTACCGCTGTGGTATTGCGCCTTTACGGCTTGCTTTAGAGAGGAAGCAGGCGCTGCCGGACGCGACACAAGAGGGCTTATTCGTGTTCATCAGTTTGATAAAGTGGAGATGGTCAAGTTTGCCCACCCCGATGACTCCTTTGACCAGCTCGAGTCCATGGTGGCCGACGCAGAAAACATCTTGCAGCTTTTGGGCTTGCCATACCGTGTCATAGAGCTCTGTACGGGTGACTTGGGCTTTGCTTCTACCAAGACCTATGATTTGGAAGTCTGGCTGCCTTCGTATCAAGACTATAAGGAGATATCCTCTTGTTCTAATTGTGGGGATTTTCAAGCCCGCCGTGCCAACATACGTATGCGCGATGAAGCTATGGGCAACAAGCCACAGTTTTTGCATACCTTAAATGGCAGTGGGCTTGCCGTGGGCAGGACAATGGCGGCTCTCCTGGAAAACTATCAGCGCGCGGATGGCTCGGTGGCTATTCCTGAGGTGTTGCAGCCCTATATGCGCGGCATCAAGGAAATACCATGCAAATAACCCCTCATGAGGTGCGAGAGACCTTGGCTATGGTTTCCGAGCAGCATCTCGACATACGTACGATAACCCTGGGTCTTTCGATTCGTGAGTGCGCACACGACGACATTGCTGTATGCTCCAAGCGCGTTTACGAGCGCCTCACTCGTGCGGCAGAAAACCTGGTGCCTATTGCCCAGCAGTTGGCTCGAGAATATGGCATTCCTATTATCAATAAACGCATCTCGGTGAGTCCGGTGGCCGAAGTTTGTGCTGCCCTGGTAAACACCGCAGAGGATTTTGTTCCTATTGCTGAGGCCATGGATAGAGCGGCACTTGAGGTGGGAGTCGATTTTATTGGCGGCTTTTCTGCCCTGGTGCAAAAGGGCATCAGCGCCACCGACTCCAAGCTCATCGCTTCAATTCCGCGTGCCTTGGCAAGTACCAAACGGGTATGCTCAAGCGTAAATGTGGGCAGCACACGCGCTGGTATCAATATGGACGCAGTGTTGCTTATGGCTCAGACCATGCTTGATACCGCTGCCTTGACCGCCTCAGAAGATTCTATCGGATGTGCCAAGCTGGTGGTCTTTGCCAATGCGGTAGAAGATAACCCCTTTATGGCAGGTGCCTTTCATGGCTCTGGCGAGGCAGAAGCAGTGGTTAACGTGGGGGTTTCGGGCCCGGGTGTAGTGCGTGCTGTTTTAAGAGACATGCCCACCGATGCCAACCTCACTCAAGTGGCCGAAAAGATTAAAGCAACTACTTTCAAAATAACCCGCGCTGGCGAACTGGTAGCGCGCGAAGCGTCCAAGCGCTTGGGCGTTGCTATGGGCATCCTCGACCTCTCCCTTGCTCCTACTCCTGCCGAGGGTGACTCGGTAGCAGAAATCATAGAGGCCATAGGTGTGGGAAAGTGCGGCGGCCCTGGCACCACAGCTGCCCTTGCTCTGCTCAACGATGCGGTTAAGAAGGGCGGCGTTATGGCATCTTCTTCTGTAGGCGGCCTTTCGGGTGCCTTTATTCCGGTGAGCGAGGATGCAGGTATGATCAGCTCAGTGGAGATGGGCGCACTTACGCTCGACAAGCTGGAGGCTATGACCAGTGTGTGCAGTGTAGGCCTTGACATGATTGCCATACCTGGAGATACCAGCGTAGAGACCATCTTTGGCATCATCGCCGACGAAATGGCCATAGGCGTGATTAATAACAAAACCACGGCGGTACGCTTGGTGCCTGCCATTGGTAAGAGTGTGGGGGAGCGCGTGGAGTATGGGGGCTTACTGGGATCTGCGCCTGTCATGGCGGTTAATCCCTTTGCCGGCGAGGTTCTTGCCCATCGCGGCGGTCGCTTTCCGGCACCACTCAGCAGCCTGCGCAACTAAAGCTCAAGGGGTGTCAGGGGAGCGTATAAGTAGACAGGGGGACGTATAAAGTGTCACATTTCCTTTTGGAAATGTGACACTTTATACGTCCCCCTGTCTACTTAGAGCAAGGAACCACGCGAGACTCTAAACAAGGATAAGAGTGATATAGTAATAACTAAGTAAATATAGAGTAATTAGTGCTTAAAAAGGCAGGATAAAGGGCAAAGCTTTACTTTGTGCAGAGTGTAATACTTAGGATAGGAGACATAATGGTACCAGAAGCGATTTCGTTGGTTAGCATAGGGATAGCAGCGGTCGTGTTTTACTTTGTGATAACTTACGCTGTTAGAAATGGTATTAATAAGTCAAATTTGTTTGAGGAAGATAGCAGTACAAGGCGCAAAATCTATATTGTAGAGGAGTTGGAGCGTATTGATAAAACTGTTTTTGGGAAAAAGGCAAATAGCAACAAAGACTTCCAGTGAGTCAGCCTAGCAAACTGCCAGTTTGCGGACAGCCCCACAATATATTGAATTTTAGGAAGCTGGAAGCATAGTGGTTGCCCTTGCTTACTGCAAAAAAAACGGATGGCCTACAAGCTACTCCGGCAGTTTAGACAGCACTGCATTCGAGATTATTATGTCAAAAAGACATTGGCAGTCGTGGCTATGATGGACAAGCCGGCGATTTCTGTGTAGGGCAGTGCCTCAATTGTTTAAGTTGCGTTAAGAGCAGGTGTCGGAACTATTTTTGTTTTTTGTGGCGGCGCCAGGCCACAAGCCCCTTTATGGCAATAATGCCTGCTGCAAGGCAAGCGAGTGCCGAGAGTAAAAGTCCTGCAAGATGAACGAGAGCAAATGTTGCTTCAGGTTCCGCCGCTATGGGAAGGGGCATCGGAGCTGGTGCGGGCATCGGAGCTGGCTCGTCGGGCATCGGAGCTGGTGCGGGCATCGGAGCTGGTGCCGGATAGGGGGTGGGTTCATCGTCTGATATGGGGTCGGAAGGTTCTTCCTCACCGGGGTCAAGCTCACCGGGCTCTGGCTCACCAGGTTCTTGTTCACCGGGCTCTGACTCACCGGGTTCTTGCTCAATGGGCTCGGAGCTACCAGGCTCGGAGTCACTCCCCCCAGGCTGGGTGGGCGTTTGAGGAGGAGGAGAGTAGGATAATTCTTCAAGGGTAGACACAAGCTGCGGTAGCACGGGAGGAATGATTGCGGCAAAGATAAGACAGGCAGCCAGTGGGAGGGCGTATCTCAAAAGGGAGAACTCGCGGGTACGCCGATTAGACAGCTTTTGTGTGCTGGCAGTTTCATGAGCAGCTAGGATGTTGTCGAGCATACGCTGACGTGCGTCGTCGTCTGGGCTCAGCTGCTCAAAGGCTTCTTTAAGCTTGTTGCTGCTCACGGTACTCACCACCTAACTGTTCTTTTAAGATCTTTCGGGCATCACTTAAGTAATTCCTTACTGTTGAGTGTGGTCGCTCTACAAGCTTTGCTATTTCCGAGGCATTGTAGCCTTCGTAGTAGAAAAGGTACACACAAATGCGAAGGTTCTCAGGTAGTGCCATGACATGTTCAATCGTGCTGTCAAAGGCATCCTCGGGCCTGGCATCCGGTGACACAGGCTCGGGAACACTCTCTATATCAAGGCGCTTGTTCCAGCTGCTTTTGAGTTGGTCTTTGCAGCGGTTGATTGCTACTCGGATAAGCCAGGCTTTTTCATGCTCTGCGCTTTTAAAGGCTGGCGGCTTGCTCAACACTTTGAGGAAGACATCCTGAGTAGCATCCTCAGTATCTACTGCGTGACGCAGGTGTGTGCGGCAAACACGAAACACCATGTCGACATGCCGCTCATAAAAAGCGGCAAACCACGCACTGTCTCGTGCATCAAGCGCAGTCAATACCACACCTCACTCATAATACGATCCAAACCTGCCAAGTGTCGGAAGTTATCCACTGCTAAGTATAAACAAAAAGGCGTCCCCTTGTGCTCTCGTCTTTGAGAACTGTCTTCGTGAGCTGCTATTGACATATTAATCTGAGCTTGTTAATATATCGAGAGACGATATAACAATAACCGATATAGCGTATGGCGATAGAGGATGCACTCACAAAACAGGCCAGAAGCACGAGGCAAGCAAGGAGCGTTAAATGACAGACAAGCAAACAGTACTCACCGAGGCAGCGTATTACATATTGCTGAGCCTGTATGAGCCCTTGCATGGTTACGGCATCATGCAAAAGGTGGCGCAGATGAGCGGCGGCCGAGTGCAGCTCGGAGCGGGCACGCTCTATGGGGCTTTGAGTTCGCTGGTTACAAAGGGGTGGATTGTAGAGGGAGCGCAATATGACCGGAAGAAGGAATATCAGATAAGCTCTCTGGGTCATTCTGTAATAAGCAACGAGACAGCTCGTTTGGCTGAGCTGCTCGCCAATGGCCAAAGAATTCTGCGTGATGCCGTAGAGGCCGATACGCAGGCAGACACAGAGGAAGGCTGATGATGATGTTTATGAGCAGTAGTATGAATGCAGCCTCCGCATCAGCGGAGCAGGCTACCCAAAAGGAATTCAAACTCCCAAAGTGGAAGAGTATTGCTGGCGAGGTGTACACCATGCACAACTGGGACTTGCAGTACGATCTTCTTGCGGCAGAGGAGTTCCTCAACAATATGCTCAGCTGTGGATGGCGACCCGTCTGTGTGAGTAGGGGCACCAAGTTCAGCTTTGTTCCTTGCGTGCCCGGTGAATATACCTGCCGCACCATCCTCACGGTGGGCACTTATGGCAGCTTTGACAAGAAAAAAGCAGGGGAGTTAGCAGAGCTGCTGGCGGCAGACGGAGCTTGCATTGTGCCCCAAGAAAAAACCTGGGGAGGACAAACTGGCCTAATTGCACTCAAGGCCAGCAGCCTGGGCAGCTTTGAGATTGTTTCTGACTTAGACTCACGCATTGAAGAGTATGCTTTGCGCAAAAAATACGCAGACAGCCTGGGAGCCCTCTTTCTTTTTGTAGGCGTTGCTCAGTTGGTGGCGGGTATAGGTGCGTTTTTATCATCCGATGTGCCGCTGCTGACGTTTTTTCCTCTCTCGGTTATTTGGTTCTCCCTTGCATACTACTACTATCGCCCAGCTCCTCGCTACAAAAAAATCCTTACTCGTCTCAAGGCCGAGCGCGACATCAGCGAAACATGATGAAGCAGAGCAGGGAGCCGTCCACTGTCTTATCCTGAAACAAAGAGCTTTGTTTGTTGTGCAAGCCGTACTACGTGCTATCAAATGCTGACCAAGATGGTACAATTTCCCTAACAAAACCAATGACTCAGGAGACTTGTGTACAACCAAAAAGAAAGAGATGCAAACTTGCTTGTGGTAGTTGCAGTTGAAGGCTAATCGATGAGGCATGACATCCCTGCATCAGAGGCTGTATTGCTATTTAGCAAGCATGGATTGTTTGAAGTGATCCGCTCAAACTACGAGACATTGCACACTCAAAGCCTTGAAGAGAGCGTGGCTTTTGCAGATGACATTCTGAATCGTTTAGGCGCTTGATAAATGCTTACGCTGTTTCATGGAAGCAATGTGCTGTTTACAACTCCTAGCTAGAGTTTTGCTCGAGACAAAAGGGATTTTGGAGTTGGTTTTTACACCACACTCCTTCGCAATCAGGCGTCAGAATGGGCAAGTAATATGCATGAGCGCTATGGCGGAGATGCCCCTTACCTCTACACATTTGAATTTGATGAGTCGGGGTTAAGCATAGTGGATTACCCTGAGATTTCTATTGAGTGGCTTGAGATGGTTAAGGCAAATCGCTTGCTTGGTGGGATGCAGCATAACCATGATGTAGTCATGGGGCCAGTAGCTAGCGACAATACCTTGCGAACTGTATCGCTCTATGTAGCTAGGGTATGATGCTGAAGATGCTATGAAGCGACTCAGATACTTCAAGGCTAATAATCAAGTCTCGTTGCACACTAAGGAAGCTATGGGGAGGCTGGTTTTGAAGGCGAGGGAAGAGATTGCCTAAAGCGATTATCTATCGAGATCAGGACATTACCCTAGACGTTATGATGAAGATTGAGCATGTCGTCACGCTCATCGCTGAGGCGGAGCATGTGAGCTTTGATAAAGCACTTTTGCTGTTTACCGTAACTCGCACTTATAGAAGCCTTATGAATACCGAGTCTTTGATGTGGTCTGAAAGTGCCGAGTTCTTACTTGACGAGTTTCTTCGAGAGAGGCAAATGCCTCAGTGTGAGTGCCGCAAAGACGGGTGCTCTAAAGCCGAATAACAAGCGAATAAAAAGTAGTGGGGAGACCCACAGCGTTAGTCCACTACTTGTAAGGTGTATTGTCAAAGGAGATTCCGTCTCGCTCCTCAATACTTAAGGCCTGTGAGCCAGTTAGTACAGGAGCAGCCCTCAGGATCTGTGTAAAGCCGTAGGACTTAAGCCAAATGTCACCAAAATTATGAAAGGACAAGTGCCATTCATAAACAGAAACACCTTTTTCTTGTTCAAATGAGCCTACTAACCCCAAGCTCTCAATTTCTGGCACCTGAAGTCTTCCGCCCACGTGTTCCGTTGCTATTTCTAAATCAAAGACATTCTTGAACACCAGCGTGCAGGGCGCCACCCAAAAGGAGAAGTTCATGTTTGGAGGAGTGGGACTGACCCACTTGAGAATATAATCAATGTCAAGCAAGAGGTTGTGATGCCACGTGCCTTCTTGCACTTGAATGGCAAAACCATGAACGGACACATCATGCCAGCACATGTGCTCATAATCAGCTTGTGTCCAGACAGCTTTATCTGGCTCATAGGATGACTCGATAATCACAGCTTGTTCCCTTCTCGGGTTCGAATCCCCGAACAACTTGCTACGGAAATAATGGCGGAGAGCCGGGGATTCGCGTGTATTTGCTGCGCAAATCCACACCCTGCTCACTCACTTCGTTCGTTCGCGAGCTCGGACTACGACGCGCCACTGGCGCCTCGCTTAACGCCCTCGCCCCTCTCGGGTTCGAATCCCCGAACAACTTGCTACGGAGATAATGGCGGAGAGCCGGGGATTCGAACCCCGGAACGGGTTATGCCCGTTACTCGCTTAGCAGGCGAGCACCTTCGGCCTCTCGGTCAGCTCTCCGCGCCAAAACGTATGCGCATACGTGTAGCGCATAATGATACCGCAATTCGCTTGCAGTGTCAGATAAAAATACATGGGCTGTGTAACCACAAATCGATAGGCTACGCTGTGTGCGCGTATTGGCAACTGCCCACCATGCACGATGAGCTAATGAGAATCAAGCGAATCGCATAACTAAGAGTAGCCAAGAGCAAGTAGACACGCTACGACTTCTTTTTGTTACTTTACTAAGCCGCTACCGCGGCCCAACTCATCCTATACCCTCATGTCGCCCTGTCGCGTTCGCTCGAAGAGCGAATGTTGCAGGGCCTACTAGCATTACAGACAGACCTGTAGTAGGTCCTGCAGCATTTTGCTGCGCAAAACGCGACACGACAACAGATGTGTGACTTTTTTTGGCGTACATACAAGCAGGCAGGCGGCAGGTTGACTTCTGAAGAGAAGGGCGCTATAGTTGCATTATTCGCCAGTGAGAATATATGCAGACGAGAGTAAAGATTGGCGACCCGAAGTGTTAATGAAGGCCCTGCACATTCATGGCCTTCGGCCAAACGCAGCAGGACGGCAGAGGTGTAAAGGAGAGGTAATGGTTTTTACCAGGACAAAAACAAAAAGTGTTAAAAAACGTGCAGGAGCCTTAGTGCTTTCTGTCATGTTACTGGCAGTATCTGCCATGGCTCTTGTTGCTTGTGGCGGCAACACTGCTACAGAGGCTCATAACGAGCCTGCAAACAATGAGGCTCAAGTAGAGGCAGTTGAGTTGCAAGTATTTGCTGCCAATTCGCTTGAAAGAGCGTTGCCAGAAGTGCAAGCGCTCTACACAGGGCAAAACCCTCACATTACTTTTAAGGATACGCAATTCAAGGGCTCCGGAGATTTGGTAACTGAGCTGCAGGGCGGTGCTCCGGCAGACATTCTTATAACCGCCTCTAGTTCTACCATGAATACCGCAGGAGAAAACGGCTCAATAGATGAGGCCACTCGAATAGACCTGTTTGTCAACGACCTTATAGTGGTTAAGCAAGAAGGTTCTGACATCACCCTGGGCTCACTTGCCGAGCTTCAAAGTGATGAAATTACCAAAGTAGCCATAGGAGATGCTGATGCTGTTCCGGCAGGTGCCTATGCCAATCAAAGCCTCTTTTCCGTGGATCTTTATTCGGATGAATCTGGCAAAGGTGGCGCCTATACGGGTGGATTTGAAACTAAGGTCATTATTCAATCGAGCGTTGGCAATGTTGCCAAGACGGTTTCTACCGGCGATGTTCAGATTGGATTCGTATACAGCAGCGACCTGTATCGTTACGACGGCATCGAGCAGCTCTTTGTGGTGCCAAGTGATACGCACAAGCCCATCATCTACCCAGGTGCTGTCGTTTCTGACTCTGCCAACGCTCAAGAAGCTGAGAGGTTCTTGGAGTTTTGCTTAAACGATCCTGAAGCACTCAAAATCTGGGCTCAATTCGGGTTTGAGCTCATTTAAGAAGCAACGACGGATTGCATAAGGAAATCTCAGACCAGTAGGCAGAGCCCTTCTCCCTTGCTCACCCGCTGCTCTTGCTCTCCTTATGCAATCCCCCGTAGCAGGGGGTGAGGGGCACCTGCCAAACACACCTGTTAATCAGGGTGTCTGGTTTCAAGTGTAAACAGAGGTATAATGCACGAATATGTCTAGCTGGCTCAAACGATTGGTAATTGCGCAAGTGGTGCTCACCTTAGTGATGAGTACTGTGTTAATAGCGCCGGTGTCCGCACAAGCCAATGAAGTGGTGAGCGTAGATGTTGAGGGCACGGCAGCGACTTGCGAGGGAGCCAGTTTTGGCATCAGCAACTTTGTACGCAATAACAAGGGGAGCGACCGGATCTATGAAGGGGAGTATCTAGGATACCGCTATCCTATGGCAGACGCTCAAGCCTTTGCTGTCATGGTCATGGAAGACAGAGTGTTTGTCTATGTACCGTGGCGTGTGCAGACATCGCTTGGCTTGGACTTTGGTAACGACTTTCTAGCTCAACAACAATTGCTCACCCTTCTTTTTGCGCTTGATGAGCATAATGCCAGAGGGGGCACCACTTTGGAGCAGCTCAAACTGCCCGTTAGCTTTATAAGCGGTGGGCCCGTAGGAAATGGCGAATGGATTATCGATTTTGCTGTTGAGGTAGAGCAAGGCTACTACTATGCAGCTCTAACCGTGGATCCTCTTGCAGAGACCAAGCCAGATACAAGCAAGTTAGCAGCCTTTATGCTGACGGGCATGCTCTTGCCAACCAGCGAGCTGACTGTTGAGCCTGCGCCCGAGGGCTGGGATGCATTCTGGGGATTTTTAAACAATATGGACTATCGCCCCTTTTGGGTCTCACTCAAAACTGCTCTGACCGCCTTGGTGTTTGTCTTTGTATTGGGGCTGGCAGCTGCACGTCTTACACTCAAGGTGTCAGACCGCATCAAAGACATTCTTGACGCCATCTTTACCATTCCCTTGGTTTTACCGCCTACCGTAATAGGCTTTTTGCTTTTGGTTACCTTTGGCAATTCTACTGCCTTGGGACGCTGGCTTATCGCCAACGGCATAGAGCTTGTGTTTTCTTGGCCTGCGGCTGTGCTTGCTGCCACGGTGGTGGCATTTCCACTGATGTATCGTACTGTTCGTGGAGCCTTTGAAGCGCAGGACTCTGAGATGTTAGACGCAGCTCGCACTTTAGGTTGGAATGAATCGCGCATCTTCTTTCGCTTGATGCTACCGCTTGCCTGGCCATCTATTGCGGCAGGCACTGTTTTGGCCTTTGCTCGTGCCATAGGAGAGTTTGGCGCTACGCTCTTTGTGGCAGGTAATTTTGCCGGTGTTACTCAGACAATGCCGCTGGCCATCTACTTTGAGTGGATGGGAGGGCGAACCGACGCAGCGGTTTTTTGGGTCGTCGTTGTCATACTCATGTCATTTGTCGTCATACTCTTTATTAACCTCTACGCTCGTCACACCCAAAAGTTCCGCTTGGGCACCGCTGCAAAAGAGGAGAGGGGTATACAATGAGCATCGAAGTTAACATCAAAAAAGTGCTGCCCACTTTTACGCTCGAGCTTGCCTTTTCTGCCGAGAGTGAGACCCTCGGCTTTTTGGGTGCTTCTGGCTCTGGTAAAAGTATGACCCTGCGTTCGATAGCAGGCTTGGTAACACCCGATGAAGGGCGTATTGTTGTAAACGGAGAGGTCTTTTTTGACTCTGCCAAGAAGATCGATCTTAAGCCCCAGGAGCGCAAGACAGCCCTGCTTTTTCAAGACTACAAACTCTTTCCTAACCTTACCGTGGCGGGCAATATTGCTGCAGGTATGCCTAAGGCTTTGAGCAAGGACGAGGTGCATCAACGGGTTAAGGAGCAGCTGGAGCGATTCAGGCTTAAGGGCTATGGATCACGTTATCCGGCGCGCCTCTCCGGCGGACAGCAGCAGCGCGTTGCCTTGGCGAGGATGCTGGCTGCTGAGCCAGGAATTCTCATGCTCGATGAGCCGTTTTCGGCCTTGGATGAGCATCTCAAGGCTGGCTTGGAAGAAGACCTTACTAATCTCTTTGAGCGCTACCAGGGTACTATTCTGTATGTTTCGCATGACATTGACGAGGCCTTTAGGTTTTGTGATCGCATTGCCGTACTAGACGAGGGAGAGATAGCGCAGATTGCCACGGTACCCGATCTGGTGTCAGCGCCCCAGACCCTGGCAAGCATTAAGGTTTCTGGAGTAAAGAACATCAGCGCGGCTTGCCGAATCGATGAGTATAAAGTGGAAGCTCAGGACTGGGGCATCATTTTGTCAACTACAGAGGCCGTACCTCAAGGGGCACAGTGGCTGGCGATACAGGCTAACTACCTCAGGCCAGCCCTGCCAGGCGAGACAGAAAACTGCTATGAGATGATAGTACGCTTTACCACCGACTCCAGGTTTAAACGCACAGCGATTCTCGACCCCGGAGGCCTTCGTTGGAATGCCGACAAGCATCAACTCAAGCCAGAAGAACTGCCCGTTAAAGGCAAGCCGCTGCGCATGCACATCCCACCACAGCATATCTATGTAGTCAATAGGTAACGCGATCTGCTGCAAGCCACTTCATGTTTTTTTAAGTGCAACTTGACTGCTCATCACCTGTCTTTTAGGTGCTCAGCTTTGCCAAACGCGCACGACAGCAGGAGCAAAGGGCAGCGTTTTTAAAGAGAAGGGGGGTGTGTCCATAAATTACCGTTATTCTTGCCAGCTCTACCTTGATCTATAGGGGGTGTGTCCATCCGCGTGGCTCTTATGGGAGCATTTTGGCTGAAAAAAGGCTAAAATACGAATAAAACCGGGTGTATCCCTTGACCAATTTGCTATTTCATATACTATAATTGTCCTGTATAATAATTCAGGTTGTCGTTTAGTTTAACCATACTCGTAATTGCAGCAATTACGACAACGAATGAAGGAGCACCATGTGGGACCAAGAAGGCAACGTAGGTCGTTCCGTCAGTAGCCTTGCGCTTATTAAGGTCGTAGGCGTTGGCGGCGGTGGCACTAATGCCGTTAACAGGATGATTGAAGCCGGCATAAAGGGCGTTGAGTTTGTGGTCATCAATACCGATGCCCAAGATCTCCTCATGTCAAATGCCGATCGCATCGTGCACATTGGTGAGAGTCTCACCAAGGGTCTGGGAGCTGGTGCAGATCCCGGCAAGGGAGCGCAGGCTGCAGAAGAATCACGAAAAGAGATAGTAGAGGCACTCGAGGGTGCAGACATGGTATTTGTCACTGCCGGAGAAGGCGGCGGTACGGGTACGGGAGCTTCGCCTATAGTGGCAGAAATTGCTCATGAGGTCATTGGTGCACTTACCGTAGGTGTGGTGACCAAGCCTTTTAGTTTTGAAGGTCGCAAGCGAATGGCGCAGGCAGAAGATGGCATCATGCTGCTTGCCCAAAATGTTGATGCTCTCATAGTCATTCCCAACGATCGCCTTTTGCAAATCGTAGAAAAAAAGACCACCATGCTTGATGCCTTCCGCATTGCCGATGATATTCTTCGTCAAGGCACGCAAGGCATTACCGATCTCATCACCATACCCGGTACCATCAATGTGGACTTTGCCGATGTGCGTGCGGTTATGAAGGATGCTGGAACTGCCATGATGGGCATAGGCTCTGCCTCTGGTGACAATCGAGCAGTGGAGGCGGCCACACAAGCCATCTCCAGCAAGTTGTTGGAGTCTTCCATCGTGGGAGCCAAGCGTATCTTGGTATCAGTGGCAGGTTCATCTGACATGGGTCTTGCCGAGGTGCAAGAAGCTGCAACCACGGTTACTGAGTCGGCCGACGCAGATGCAAACATCATCTTTGGATCGGTTATCGATGACACCCTGGGAGACCAAGTCAAGGTTACTGTCATAGCCACAGGCTTTGAAAAGGTTAACACCCAGTCTTCCATGGACTTTGATGACTACAGTCCTAATCTCACCCCGATGGTACAAGAGAGCCAAGCTCCCGACTACCAGCAGGCACGTTCTCAGCCCGGTTTTGGCAACCAACAGCAGGGCTTGTCTTTTGACGATGATTTCATTCCCGATTTTCTCAGGCGAGGACACTGAGATCATTGCAGAACTCAAAAAGAACTTACACGAGATACAGCTAGACATTAACTCCGCTGCCGCTTCTGTGGGCAGAGACCCAGCAGATGTGCTCATGGTGGCAGTGAGCAAGGCAGTTGACGTGCCCCAGGTACAAGCTGCTTTGGAGGCGGGGATTCATGACTTTGGCGAAAACCGTACCAAGGCACTGAGAGAGCGGCAGCAGGCCTTTCCCAGGCAAAACTGGCACTATATAGGACATATTCAGACCAATAAGCTTAAGGATGTGGTTGGAAGAGCCTGTCTTATTCATTCGGTAGCCAATGAGCGTGCGCTCGAAACTATTGGCAGGCTTGCCAAAGAGCAGGATGCTTGCCAAAGCGTGTTGCTAGAAGTAAACGTCTCTGGCGAGGAATCCAAGGACGGCGTAAGAGCAGATGAGTTGCCCCAGCTCCTTGAGAGAGCAAGCACAATCTCGCACATTGCGGTTAAGGGCCTGATGACGATGGCACCCCGGTTGCTCACTTCAGAAGATACAGTGGCGAGGCACACCTTTGTTGCACTGAGGGAGCTTCGCGACAAAATGGTATCGGTTTTTGATGGAGCGGAAAATATCAGTTTAAATGAGTTATCAATGGGTATGTCCAACGATTTTGTATACGCTATACAAGAAGGTGCTACCATTGTTCGTATTGGGCGCAGGCTTTGGAGTTGATTATGGGTGTATTAGACGCAATAAAAAACCGACTGGTAGGCGGAGGTCACGACGAGTACGTTGATGACGATCAGTATTATGACGACCAAGACAATCAAGGCGGCAACGATGCCTCGAATTACGACGAGTATGATCGTTACGACGACCGCAACCGCTACGACGACCGCGACCGCCCTGATGAGCGCGACCGTGGTCGCTCCTATGACGATGACCCTCTTGATGCTGCAAAGGTAGGCAAACGAAGATCCAGCGTCTTTAATGACTTTGCTCCCTTGGTTTCTATGAGCGACGTGCGCTCGCAAGAACTGCCGCGCCATGCGGCCGTCAATTCGGCAATCGCGTCCCCTGCACGCGCTGGGCAAAACGCAAGCGGGCAAACGGCATCGCAGTTCAAAACCAGCCTTCCCTTTGTGAGTGGTTCTTTGGATGTCTATCAAGAGCCCCCCGAAGACTCCTCGCGACTGAACACGGGCTCCTTTGGATCGGTAAACCAAAGAGAAACCGCAATCTATGCTGCAGAAGATGTTGCTGATCCTCTACACAAGAAGCATTCGCTCTCTAACACAGGTGATTTTTCTGCCACAAGCCCAGCTTATTATGCCAGCAGGAGTGGTGTTGGCCACGTACGGCCCGCCGGACAGGCACGCAGAAAATATAGATTCAGGGAGCTTGCCGTTGTTACCCCAACGAGCTACGCTGAGGCAGAGACCGTTGCCATAAACCTCAAGCGTGAGAATGCCGTAATCTTGGTGCTTACGCAAACACGCCCAGAACTAGCCAAGCGCATACTTGATTTTTCGTTTGGCGCTGCTGCTGTCTCGGACGCACAGGTGGTAACGGTTGACGAGCGCGTCTATGCATTTACCCCAAACCACCCCCTTACCAACGCAGAGCTCGAACTGCTTCAATCAAAAGGAATCATATGAGTAACACTGCCATACAACCAGAGATCTTTGAAAAACTAGGCAAGATTGCCCTCGTAGGCGGCGGCAAAATGGGAGAAGCAATCCTTGCCGGCTTGGTGCACGGCGCCTTGCTCGATGCTGATGCCATTGAAGTTGGCGAGCCCAGCGAAGAGCGCTCTGCCTACCTGAGCCAAACCTATGGCGTAAACTGCGTGGCTGATGCAGCAGAGATTGTGGGAGCTGCAACCGCCCTTATAGCTGTTAAGCCGCAGGTCTTTAGGCAGGTGGCTGAGCATTTGGCAGCCGCCGAAGGGTTTTCTCCCAAACGAGTGATTTCAATAGCCGCTGGCATTACAACTGAGACCATCGCCGAGCTTTTTCCTGAAGCTCAAGTTATCAGGGTCATGCCCAATGCTCCCCTTATGGCCTTGGCTGGCATGAGCGTGGTGGCTGTGGGTAAAGACACCGAGAATTCCGAAGGTGAGTTGGCAGTGGAGCTCTTTTCGCTTTTGGGAGAGGCGCTTCTGATTCCTGAGGACAAAATCAACGCAGCAACTGCGGTTTCTGGCTCTGGGCCTGCCTACTTTGCACTTCTGGTAGAGGAGCTTACGCGAGCGGGAGTACAGATGGGCCTTTCTGAGGAGCAATCTGGGCAGATGGCTTTGCAGACCATGATTGGCACTGGCCGCCAACTCCAGTTGACCGAAGAAAGCCCCTCGCAGTTGCGCGAGGCGGTAACCAGCCCCGGTGGCACCACACAGGCAGCTCTCGAATCGTTTGCCTCACAGGGATTCGGAGCCATAGTAGAGCAGGCGGTAAGAGCAGCCTGCAAACGAGCTGAAGAACTGGCGTGAGAAGTCTCACGCAAGAAGAGAGAATTAAGAATGAGAACCGAGATATACATGGTTTGGGGGCACAAAAGCGGTAGAATGTCCAAAGACATCTAGGCTATGGCAAGCAAGGAGAGTGTTTGATGAAAAAAGAGCGGTGGCAGTAATGGGCGCACCTTTAGTGATGACACTAAGCATGATCATCAACTTTTACTGTGTGATCATTTTTGTCTGGGTGATTCTGTCGTGGTTTAAGAGTTCAAGCAAAATCGTCACTGATATCTATAATGTGCTGGATACGGTTGCTTCGCCCTACGTTAATCTGTTTCGCAAGTTCATTCCCCCCATGGGAGGACTTGATATTTCTCCGCTTGTCGCACTCATTTGTTTACAATTGGTAGCCAGGTTGCTTTTTGGTCTTCTGGTCTGAGTGTGATAGCATAAGGGGACACCAAAATTCAATCGTCTAATTGACGAGCTGTGTACGTTTTTGCATGTATCTAAACGAAAGGAACTATCGTGGCAATTACCAAGCATGATATAGACAACGTATCTCTTAAGATTGTTCAAGAGGGCTATGATCCAGAAGAAGTTGACCTGCTGCTTGAGCGTATTGCCGAAGAAGTAGACGCTTTCAATCGCGCCCTTATTGAGGCTGCCTCTCGTATAGATGCTGCCGAGGCTCGTGCCCGTGCCGCAGAGCAGCAAGCAGCTCAGAGCGCTCATGTGGCTCAGTCCTCCCAAAACTCTGCGCAAACGGCTGCAAATGAACGCCAAATAGCCCAAGCCCTCATAGCTGCGCAAAAAAGCGCCGATGAGCTGCGTGAGGCAGCTAAGGTTGAGTCAGAAAACACCTGCTGCGAGGCAGAGAAACGTGCACGTGACATTGTGCGTGAGGCACTTTCAGAAAAACAGCGCATCATCGACGAAGTTGACCGCTTGCGTGAGTCCACCGAATCATTTAGATCCGAATACATTGCGGTGCTGAGCCGCTTTACTACCGAAGCGCAAAAGGTTATGCCTAAGCTGGAAGAAGCCAGGCCAAATATTGAGGCTGAAAAAAAGTCCACTGCTGAGGTTATGCAAGCTATCAAAGAAGGCGATGCAAGCGCTGCGACTCGCGAGCCAGAGGCAATTGATTTTGCTGGCGCATCTGCCACGCAAGATCCGCCTGCGCGCTCTGACAACTATGGCAAAACGCCTCCTTCTCGTCCTGCTCAATCTGCATTTGAGATAGACGAGGATTTGGATATAGACATAGAAGAAATAGACTAGTTTCTGTTAAGACATTAAGATGAGCGCCCAAGATGAGCGCTCAAAATGCCCATGTACCCAGCTTTGTTCAAGGAGTAATCTATGCCATATACTATTATCACGGACTCTTCCAGTAATCTGCCAGAACACCTTATCGATGCCCATGGTCTCAAAGTACTTCCGTTGGAGTTCATGGTAGACGGACAGGTCTATTACAGCTACCTCAAGGGATCGGTGACCGACCTCTCAAAGTTCTACACTATGATGCGCGAAGGAAAAATCATAACTACCAGCCTGCCTCCGCTTGAAGACGTAAATGCAATAATTCGCGAGGAGTTTGAAGCGGGCAACGATATTCTCTATCTGGGTTTTGACTCTGCGCTGAGCGGTACCTACGATAACTGCACCTCGTATATCGAGCGGGTGCGTTCGGAGGATTATCCCGAGCGCAAGTTTGAATGTGTGGACACCAAGGCAGCGGCCTTAGGACAGGGACTCTTTGTGCTCAGCGTTGTTAAGGTGCGCGATGAAGGCAAAAGTCTTGAGGAGACTGCCCAGTGGGCGCGCGACAATACCCTGACCTTTGCCCACTGGTTTACTGTTGAAGACCTCAAGTACCTGCAGCGCGGTGGCCGCCTTTCTAAGGGAGCCGCCTTTGCGGGCTCTCTCCTCAGCATCAAGCCTGTTTTACATGTAGACGACATCGGTAGGCTGATTCCTCGCGAGAAGATCAGAGGCCGTAAGAAATCTTTGCAGACTCTCATTGATAAGTTTAAAGAGGCAGCCTCAGAGCCTAAGTCGGAGCAAATGGTTTGCATCAGTCATGGAGACTGTCTTGAGGACGCTCAATTTGTAGGAAATCAGATTGCCGAACAGTTTGGCGTAACCAACATCCTCATCAACATCCTTGACCCCGTCATAGGTGCCCACTCTGGACCAGGAACCGTAGCACTCTTCTTTATTACCGATAAAGAACGCTAAAGGTTTCCAAGAAAGTTGACAGGAGGATACAGGGGGGATACAGGGGGGATAGGGGGATACAGGGGGACGTATAACTCGTATCATTTCAACGAAATGATACGAGTTATACGTCCCCCTGTATCCCCCCTGTATCCCCCTGTGTCCCCCTGTCACGTCCCCCTGTATCCTCCTGTCAAAGATTGTTCCGACACTAAGCAAATCTGATTCGTATTATTGGTAAGGTGGCTACCCAAACTGGCAGCAGAAGGACTCTTTCCAGGGTCGACACTATAACAGGAGGAGCAATAGATGAATAACGAAAAAGAGACAAGTGGATCACAGGCTAGTTGGATTGTGCCTGATGCGGCAGACATATCAGATGCGTCGATTGCTGTGCAATCGTCACCCCCACCCCCACCTACTGGTCAACCTGTTGCCATGCCATGCCCAACAGGCGTGCCGGTTGATGTACCGCCACCAACAGGAGTGCCAGTTGATGCACTGCCACCTGCAGGATTGCCGGTTGATGCGCCGCTACCTACAGGTTTGCCAATAGCCGTTTTGAAAGCTCCCGCTCCATTGCCTTACGCTCAACAGGTGCAGAGCCCTCCTGTGGCACAGCCAGCAGGATCTCATTATTATCATAGTGCCCCACCGCAGCAGGCCAAGAAGGGTTTGAGCGCTGGTGCTATTGTGGGCATTGTTTTGGGAGCAGTGTTTCTTTTGGGCCTTCTCATTGTTGGGGTGATTTTTGTGACTTCTATCATGAGCACTTACAGTATGGAAATTGCTGAAAGTATGGAAACTGCTGAAAGCACACAAAGCTCCACCAGCAGCCTCCCAGACTCAAATTCAAGCCCTGGAATCACAGCTGAGCAGGATATTACCCTGCTATCTCTTGGCGAGACAGTTGTTTACAACGGAATGGCGATAACTTTCGTGAGCATGGAGTACTCAGCAAACGGTGGCACCAATCCATGGCTGGCTACATTCACCGTAAAAAATCAAACCTCCAGTTCTTTTGACGAGCTTGGGCTTGGTAGTTTCATCTGGAGTGGAATTTCTGCCGAGCTTGAGAGTGTGAGATGTTATACCACGATGAGCTTTGGCGACGCCGACGCAAGCAACAAAGAAGACTCGGATCCACATTCAACTGCTCATTATGTAGTGGCCTTTGTAGAAAAACCTCTTGTTGTTGGGTTTGAAGACAGTGCCAATAGCCCTAAGGGTCACCTCTGGGTAGTAGAATAGCCGTTTACGTTAGTTTGTGAGCAGGTATGTTGCCCCTCGTTGTGATTTGCGATGCAGACACCGTTTCCACAGCTCTCGAAGTACAGCTAGTGGTCTGTTACAACTAAAAAGCAGCTTTATGGGTGAGGATTTTCTTCGTTAGGCAAGGCGGGGTTATGTGGCACTACTTGCGGTAATGCCACATAACCCTTACGCAGCATAACGGAGAA
>WQXH01000019.1 GCA_009784945.1 Coriobacteriia bacterium
ATCATAGGGTATGACCTTGACAGCTGGTACCGTAAGTACCGGAGGTGTTCTGTTAGACACCAATAAGGTGACGGTAATAACAGCAGTGTGGTCTTCATCGACCCAGAAGGTCACATCAAAGCGGTCACCTTCTACGAGCATGTCCGCCAAGCTGTCAAAGCTATCGCCTGAGCCTTGTTTTTCGGCAGAAACGAGTACCTTGGTGCCTGCCTCAGATCCCATAGAGGTCGAGCGCATAAATGACTGCGCTCCCGCTCTGAAGATAAACTGGCTCTCAATGAGAGAAGCTGCCTCTGCTGCAAGTAGATTGGCATCAGTTACGTTGATGATGAAGTTGCCGGCAAGTATAGAATACGCATCTCCATTGGTGCCTTCCTTGGTGTCATCGTAGACCTTGGCAGTAATGGTACGGTTTACCGAGGGGTCATTGATGAGGGCGAGCTCGGGGCGATGATCGCCCACTACATTGCGATAGCCACCTTCGCTCGCTACGGTAATCTCGGATTCGTTAAGCTCTGTTCCATCTGAGCTCCATGCCTCCGCCTCAGAAAGCTCTTTGATTTGAGACTGCCTGTCGGTGGTAGAGACGTCGGATCTCTTAATGACAAATGAGCGCGCACGCAAGATGAAGTTATCATTCCATACGTAGGTACCATCGTTGATAATAACCGCTCTCGAGTTGGTGGTGGTATTTCCAGCAGAGTCAGTTACCGTGTAGGTAACCTTGGTAACCGAAGCACTGTCAGTAGCAATGCTGGGGGTGCCGCCTACGATGGTTATATCGAGAGGAATAGCTGCTGCATCATCTTCTACGTCTGTGGCAGATACTCCTTGCATAAGCTGGGCAAGTCCTACCACGCCAGGAGTAGAGCTGATGGGAATTACCAACGGCTTAGGAGTTACGGTGAGCACCGGGGGGTTACCCGCTGCAACCGTAACCGTCAAAGTGGCAGTGATATTGTCGCCTGCGTCTGTTATCACCACATCATAGGTGCCAATGGCTTGCACGCCTACCAGGCGACTGTTAAAGCCATCGTCATCATCTATTTTGACACTCAACTCAACCAGAGTGCCATTTGGCTGCGCCCGCCTTGCGCCTGCATCGAGAGCAAGCAGGAGTGCTGCCTCATAGCCCGATGCATGCGTTTGGATGTTGTCAGCTTCTACGGGAGTCAAGAGCAAATGGTTGCCAAAGATGAAGAAACTGTCTTCATCCTCTCCATGTGGTCCAGATTCTATGACTTCTGCGTCAACCACTTCTGCAGTCACCATGCGCACGATTGGCCCAGCATCAGCAGGATAATCAATGGCGTTGATGGTTATGTCATAGACATCTACCGTAGAGCTGTAACCGCCCAGGTTGACAAATGATATCTGGTTGGCAGGAAGTGCATCTCCTGCGCTCACAATCGATGACTCGTTAGATCCGGCGTAGAGCTTGGCGGCGGTACGCCCGCTCACCTGAGTAAGTTGGTCTGCATAGGCATCGGGCACATTTGAGGCCTTGATGACGAAGGGTTTGGCATAGAGTATGCGTCCTTCTCCTATGTTATAGCGCCCGTCGTTTACGATAACCATACGATCGACAGCAACAGTGTTGCCATCTGCATCGGTTACTTCGTAGTTAACCTTGTATTGTCCCACCTTGGTGGAGTTGACCGCAGCGCCCACGGCAGTTGCAACCACCTCTGAGGTGATATCTTTTGGCACATTGAAATCAAAACCTGGGGTGCCGGCCTTTCCATCACCGTCGGGGTCGGTTGCCGTGACGTTGTACATGATATGCCACTGAACTGGATCTATGGCACTCGCAGGCTTTTGGCCTGGAGGGCCAACCCAAATCTCTATGGGCGTTGGAGCAAGGATAACCGGAGGAAGTCCATCCGATACCACGCCATTAATCTTGACATGCTGAATAGCTTCAGAGATACCCGATATGCCAAAGGTGATCTCGTAAGTACCAAGCTCTGGTTTAAAGCCTCCTCTGTCATGTATGACCAGGCTGGCAGAAGGAGCAGTGTCTACCAGCTTAACCACATGGGCTCTCGCATAGGTGGGATAACTGTTGTCGTCTTGAATCTCTCCGGCCACAGTTGTGTTGACATAGAAGTGAGAGGCATACACGGCGTATTGACTGTCCTTGGTGCCAGGATGCACCTCATCTGCTATCACAACGTGTCCAACAATAGCCTTTTGGGCAGCGTGGCCAGCAGCCACCCAGACAAAGGGATACTCGCCAGCCGGAGCCGTGCCATCGGTGTAGTCAACATGAATAGGATCCTTCAAAGCTACAGCCAAGGGGTTGCCTTCGCAGTCAAAGGCTTCGGCAAATGAAAGCGCCTTGATGGTGTTTTCGTCACGCTCCACAGCAGACTGCTGCACAACATAGTTTCGGGCACCAATGATGATGCCCTCATCACCGTCGCTAGGATCAATAACGTAGCGACCATCGTCTATGACTACGGCACGGTAGACAGTTGTGGTATTGCTGTTTGAGTCGGTTGCAGTATAGCGCACCTTATACACACCAATGTTAGCGGTATTGATGCTGGTCTCTTGACCTACTTCGTTTAAGGCGGTTACCTGCAAAGAGGTGTACAGCAACTGAGATCTACCGCTTGCATCATCGAGCCACACCGGATAGTCCTCTGGATCCGTTACCGTAAGATAAGCGCAGAGCTCGTCCTTGGTCAGGATATGAGAGGCGTTGGGAGTTTGCGCCACTACGAGTGGCTTTTCGAGGAAGGTGATGACCGGGGGCATTCCCAATGCATCTAACACGAGTTCTTCGTCTGCATCGGGCGTATTGGCTGCGTTAATAGTGAGATAGCCAAAGTTGGTGAGCGTGGTTGGCCACTGACCAGCCACCTGTACCATGTTGGCCTTGACCATAAGCGCAACCTCAGTGCCCGCAGGGGCGCTCGCAAGGTATTGCTCGATCTGGGCAGTTAAGAAGATGTAGTTGATACTGCCTCCTGTGGCAATGCCTTCGTGCACTACCGTAGCACCCACCTTGACCTGATAGTTCCAGCTACCAGCTTCAACAGGCACAAAGGCAAGGCCAGCTCCCAAGACGTCTTCAAGTTCAATGGACGAAAAGCCTGCAAAGGTTCCGTTGATGCCAGCGGGTGGCTGGGGTATCAGGAAGCTGATCTTATACAGCAGCTCTTCTGCAGCATCAGTAACACTGCGAGTCTTGACGTAGTTGCCCTCACCATCGTCTACAGTCTTGCTAAAACTCTCTTTTATATCGTGGAGCACCAGGGGGTCAGGCGTGTTATAGCCCACAAGTATTTGGCGCGTCTGCACGCTGGCATCGCCAAGCTCTATTTCGATGCCCTCTACAATGCCGCTCAAGGGAGCATAGCCAGACCCAGAGGTGGTTATGCCTCTGCCGTCAATTGGAGTGGGAAACTCCAAACGATAGGTGCCAGCGGGCACCTCAAACTTAAAGGCACCCTGGGCATCAGTAGTGGCAATATCGCCTGCTTGTGGCGTGTAGGCAACATAGGCAGTTCCGTTCCACCTCTTGAGGGTTACTGCAACGCCAGCAAGATAGTCCTCGCCCGTGTCAAAGGCGCCGTTGCGGTTGCCGTCGATGAAGGCATAGCCACGAATAAGGCCTACGTTGCTCTCTTCGTTGGGCTCATCAGGCACCTGGGGAGCGTCACCACTGTTGACCACCAGGCGACCTGCATTGGTGACACTGGTTGGCCAGGCGCCGCCTCCGTCTTGGACCAGCCGAGCAGTCACCGTCATGGTGATGGTGGCGCCAGCTAGGGCAGCGTAATTGGTGTTTGCGTCAAATTGGTAACGAGCCACCATGCTGCCAGTCAAATCATCGGTGCCGGCACCATAGCTGGCGGTGCCAGAAACCGTAATGGGGGTGCTATCTGGAGCCTCAGCCCGTACTTGTATGTTGGCAAGGTTGCCGTCTTTGAGAATCAAGCCTGCATCCATGATGTCGATGATCTCAAGCTGGTTATAACCTGCGGTATTGGATGGCATGACGTAGCTGATTTCATAGGTAAGATCAGCCGTAGAGTCATAGATGGGGCCATTGGTTGGTTGCCCATTAACCGCAACAAGATCCTTGGTAAAGGCTCCCGGGTCGGTGTTGGCAATAGGCTCAGCGTAGCCTGCGTTGGCCGTCTTGGCAAGGTTGGCACCATTGCTGGCTCTATCAATGGCCACAGTGGGGCTCAAGCCGCTGTTGTTAACATCACTGTAAATGACAGAGGGAGTACGAGGCGAGGCAATATAGGTGGTATAGCCATGGCCACTTACCAAAGGAGCCTTGATGACATAGTCGCCTGCATCCACCACAAATCGGTACTGTCCCAGGGCATCAGTAGTAGCCGTAGCAAGCACCGTACTAAGGTCGCTTGCAGCATAGAGGTTTACTGCTCTGCCATCGAGCCTGTCTTCTCCCGTATCAAAGTAGGCATTGCGGTTGGCATCTATAAAGAGGAGTCCGGTAATGACACCTTTTATATAGACCGTGGGTTCCTCGCCACTGGGCAGTTCGATGTCTTCTCTTTGGTTTAAAAAGACCTTGGCGTTATTATGAGCAGAGGCAGGATACTCTCCAGCAGTGGCCCTAAGCTTGGCTTGCACAGAAACAGTGACTACCGCATCTTCGAGCTTGCTCATGACATCGGCATAAGAACCTGTAAATGTTACGGACAACACGCCTGTTGTAGCATTCCAGGTGGTCAGCGGACTCAGCCCGCTTACCTGGCTGCCGCCCTGGGTTACCGCAACCTCAACATTGCTCGTTGGGCCATAGAGCTCGAGGTGGTCTCCCATAAGGTCTTGAATCTCGACACTATTAAAGGGCACCATGTCCTCGGGCATCTTTACCGTGATGAGATAGTTGAGAACTTCGTTGGCAGGGTCGGTAACTATGAGCTCGTTATCCTGGTAAGGATTGCCACTGCCGTCTACCAGTTTTTTGGTAAAGGCATCAGGGTCATTTGAGTCTATGCCTTGGGCAAGCTTGTAGCCCGCGTTAGAAACTACATTTTGGTTGGCATCCAGGTCTAATGAGATGACATTGCTCGTGCCGGTAGTAGTGGCCACGTTAGTTGCGCCACTGACTCCGCTGCCCAGCACAAAACTGTAGTCATAAATGACGGGATACGCCAAAAGATAGCTACCCGCTGATATGGGTGCTCCACCGGTGAGCTCGGTGAGCAAGAAGCTGCCGTTTGCATCAGTGGTGGCACTTGCCAGCGGTGTGGCTAGTGCGGTATCGGCTCCCGCATAGAGCGTGACAGTTTTGCCGGTACCCACTCCGTCCTCGCCGGTATCAATAGCGCCATTAGCGTTACTGTCATACCAAAGCGTACCCGACAAGGTTGCGCCGTTGTTGACCGTTGGGCCAGTAACTTCACTGCCGCCCAAGCCTTGCTCAGTTTCGTTGGCATTGAGTACCAGCTGTACTTTGTTAATGATTTGCGAGGGGTAGGCTGTGCCACCGATCTTTTCAAGCTTGGACTTGACATAGATGTTAATCGTTTGTCCAGCCAGGCCACTAAAGTCAACCATCAAATACGACACGATGCCGCTGTCAACCAAGAGCATGCCAGGATCAACGGTGTAAGCTGTTCCCGTTTGGGCAGAAGTGCCGCCAATCCTTATGACAAAGGCATCTGTCTCGCCGCTTGCATAGACAAGACCGTCTGGCAAGAGGTCATTGACGCGCAGTGTTTGATAGCCCGTAATGTCTGCAGGCAGGGTAAACTGAAGACGATATTCAAGCACCGTTTGAGAATCGGTGACCCTACGGGTGGGCGCAAAGTCAGAGCCATCCCACACCGTCTTAGAAAGGGAGGCTTCGAGCTCGGCTATGCCACCGGGCAGCTTGTATCCCGCATTGTTTACATAGTTATATTGGCCAGTCCAGCTTACGTTGCAACTGGCAGTGGTGCGTAAGTAATTATAAGGAGTGGTGATTCCAAAAGCAGATAAATCGGGAAACCTCACAAAGTAGCTGCCCTCATCTATGACATAGGCATCGGCAAAGTTGGTGCCAAAGGAGTAGACCCCCTCGTCATTGGTGGTGGTGGTAGCAAGCGGCACCACCAGGTCATTGGAACTGAAAAGCTCAACCGTCTTGCCAGAGAAGCGTTCTGCCTCTGAAGGGTCAATGACGCCATTGCCGTTGAGGTCTTTCCATAGTGTGCCGGTAAAGTTGCCGCCGAGTATGTAGGCAGTTACGGGCACCGTAAGCAGGTGAGTCTGAGGCTGGCTGCTGGAGTCCACATAGTCGTATGCGTAGCTATAGGGCAGGTTGATGCTGCTCTTTGTAGTGGTAGCCTTAAAGGCGGCCAGCTTGGCTGGGGAGTCATCAAGGTCTGCAAAGACCTCAACCGTCGTGGTATCGGTTACCAAAATGGCCTTGGCACCTGTCCACCAGTCAATATGGGTATTGTTGAGCCCTGACGGCAGTACGCCGGTGTTTTGTGCAGTCATAGCACGGGCTTGGGGCACCTGCATAGTGGCATCAACGGCCACCAGGGCAGCCAAGCCGTCAGGCGAAACATCTGCGCTATTGGGCACTACCACAATGGTTACGGTTTTTGACATGGTTTGCGTGCCACCGTTTCTGTCATGCGTGGCATAACTCACCTGATAACTGCGGCTTGTTTCTGTGGGGCCTAAGGGCACACCTAAAGCAGCTACAGCAGCAGGAATGGCGATGTTATTGGTAAGGAAGGGCCTTCCAAAGACACTGGTTGCGCCGTAGATGGAGGCAATAATTTCGTCATTGGTCTTTTGGACGTGTGCAGACGGATCATCATCTCCAGGAAGAGCTACCACGTTGTTGTAAATGAGAGCCTGAGCTTCGCGCTCTTTTAAGATGATGCTGGTAGCAGTGAGCTCGGGAGTTGCCGTGTAGTCCACGGTAATGTCAAAGCTATACTGGCTGTCATCGCCGCTGGCAGTCCAGCTTCGCGTACGATTGGTAGGGTCCATGTAGTCTTGCACCGACTGCTCTTCTTCAACGTAGTCGTTTTGACCTGGCGGAGTAGTATTGTAGTGGTCGGAGCGCTGAACATTGAGAGACTTAACCCACTCGCCTCGTGTGGCATCGGGGATAAAGGAAAACTGAGGGTAGCCTACCGGACTGGGCACCTTGGCAGTGGGTATGGCCATAGAGCCCGACTGACTCGGTGAGTTCATAGGGCTGGTGCCATAGACATCCAAATAGCCGGTTGCGGGCTTGGAGGTTCCCATAGTAAAGGTGCCCTCCATGTTATAGCTGATCATGCCGTCAGAAATGCCATCGGAGCCAGGCACAACCTGCCAGCGATATGACGAGCCAGGCAGGGCAACGCCCAGACCGTTGGCAGTAGCGGGAATGCAGTTGTCTCCAATATAGGTTCTACCGGTGGCAACTTCTACACCGGTAAGATTAGTGGGAGAAATATTGTCTGCGTTTGCTCTGTTGGCCGCCGGGCTAAAAGTGAGCACCGGGTAGGCGCTATTGACGCCAAACCAGCTGGTGTTTGGGTTCATGGCTATGGGTTGAAGAGTGCCATACTTGAGCCAGATGAGATAATCATCATTATTGCTGGGGCTCAGGTTGGTATCTCTTATCAATATCTGTTCGGCGCTACCTTGCGAGGCAATGTAGTTCTTACCGTCAATCGTCAGGCTGCCAACGTAGAATTGCGCTGTGCCCGAAACTCCCAGACCCGAGACGTTGCGCAGGGTAACGTCACCAACGTCATAGTAAGTGGAGGCGTGCAGAGCAGTGGTGGTGCAGTTATTACCACCACGAATGCTGGCTGCTGCACCGTTGCCCGTTGCCATAAGCAGGCGCTCAGATACGTCCATGGAGGTAAAGTTCCTGATACCTCCGGTGGTTACGTTGATACGATGTGAAAAGCCGTCTTCAGCCAGACCTGGTTCATAGTCATGCAGCGGAAAGGGTCCCTGGCCGCCAGTCCAAAGGTGAACAGGTGTCTCATCCCAGCCAGGTGGCATAGGGCGTGGGCCCACATTAAGCGTTGCTTGGTTAACCGTGTTGGCCATGACGGTATTGGTGATATTGCTACTCGTGCCCAGCAGGTTAATGCTTTCGATTTGATTTGCAGAAACGAGGTTACAGGTTACCTCCTTGGTAAGCATATTGGAATTGATTATGTCATAGTTGGTGCCAACGATAGTGCCGATGTTGCCGCCAGGGGCATTGATATTCATGGTTATCTTGCCCGAGCGGGTATTAAGTCTATTGGTAGCGCCGTCGCCGTAGATGGTGAGGCCTTCGAGCATCGAGCCGGTGTTTTCATTGGCAAAGACATTGAGTGTGATGGTATTGTCAGCGCTGGCGCCCAGGAAGGGTACATTGCCATTGAGACGTCTACCGGCGCACACAGGGTTGGCAGCTGAGGTCCTAAAGCCATTGACGTTCTCACGTAAGTCGATGGTAGCGGTGGCATTGCCAAATATATACCCATCGTTACTTGGTGCGGTGCCAATGCCGTTGGTGACCGAGTATCCAAGACCAGTGCCATGAAAATTGCCGCCTTTGATAACCAGGTCTGTGTTACCGCTGATGTAGATCACACCAGCGCCCCAGGTGCCACCGATAGAGCTGTTAATGTAGATGGGGATACCATGAGACTGAAGAAGTGGGCTGTCGTTAACCAAAACGCTGGTATTGCCTACCGTGTATCGATCGAAGTAGCTACCGCCGGTGCAAAAACCGTCGACCTGTCCGCCATTGATTTCTATACGGCTGTCTCCAATGTGCACCCAACCATAGTACCCTCCACCCTCGGCGGTATTTACGTTACCGCCATTCATTACATAGAGGGTGTCACCCTTCTGGGAACCGCCAAAGGTTCCGCCATAGGTCCAGCGAGCACTCAGTGCGTTGACAACCGTGGTGGTATCGCCGATGATGGCAAAATCGCCTGTGTTGCCGTTGGTGCCTCCGCCACCGACTATGTCCCAGTCTCCTCTCGCGGCATGACCAGGCCCCTGTGTGGTCGTGCCATAGGTCCAGCTATTGGCACTGCCGTTAGCAGTAACCACGCCTCTACCACCATTGGCACCTATTTCGCCCAACTCTATATAGCCGTTTCCTTCGTAGTAGCCCCAGCCAACGCCGCGCGTCCAGTTTTGTTGATTTGCATAGTTGGCAATCTCTCCCTCATACACGTAGCTGGTAGTATCACCATAATGCTGAAAATGCGCATAGGTCTTTGCGCGATTAAAGGTTGGGTCCACATTGCCTACCGTAAGACCCGTAGCAGTGGCACTGATCTGGAATCCTCCGGTGCCTTGATCGTACCAATTGGTAGAAGTAAAGCCCAATCCGCCAGGCCATGCGCGAGCGTTAATTCTACATTCATAACCGCCGCTACCGTTAAAGGTGCTGAGTGAGCCACTGTTACTCGTTCCTGCCCAGAGATGAGTCAGTACGTCGCCTTTGACTATGCCGGATTCTCCGTTGGAGCCAGCCCAGTATGCAATGCCAGCCTTAAACGCACTCATGTCCACATTGTTTTGGATAATTGTTTGACCCTTTGTGGCGTCGGAGCCAATATTTCCATTAACGGATCCACCAAGAAAGACATTCCGAGCAAGAGACCAGGCATAGGTTGCATTCGTGCCGCCCCACCTGCCTTCCCCACTGATGTTGTTGGCAATCTTGCCACTCACGTCACCGTGGCTCATGCCACCCGCATAGACACGTAAGCCACCTCCGCTCACATTGATCCCCGTGATAGTAGTGGTGGCACTACCTTCGAGGAACGCTCTTGCAGTAGCGCTGGTTCCATAGCCTGCGCCATAGACATCAAAGATGTTTGGGCTCGTCGAGCGGATATTAATGGCTACATTGCCCGTAAGCGTGCCTGTTTCCATACCGCCAACAAATCGAGCATTGCCAGTGCCTGTAGAAAACACCGTCATCACCGGATTGCCCGTTACTGCACCACTGGCAGCACCGCCATAATAGTTGGTTGCAGCCGTTGCCCACGATTGATGACCCAAGGTGAGGTTATAGCCATTCATGTATACGTTAGCAAGGTTATACCTGATGTTGCGCATAATGACATTGCAACCAAAGTTAACGTGCTGGCCAGCAGCGCCCGTGCCTAAAATACCGGTATTGGCAGGAGCAGCTGAAGCAGGAAGAGGCAGCACAGGTACATCGGCTGCAAGCTCTTGCTTGCCCGTTATGACCAGGGTGCCCACATGGGGCAGCATAAAGCCGGTGCTCATGGCAGTAGCACTCAGAGCAAAGGCAGTGGTGGAGCCAATGTAGAGTACATAGTCGCCCGCGGGGCTCGATGCCAAAAAGGCCAGCGCCTGGTCGAGACCACCCTGGTCTCCAGGAAAGTCCTGATACACACCGGTACCAATGACAACTATAGAGAGCTCATGTCCTGGGTCAATAGTGCCACCGCCCAAGGGCAGGCTGATATCCAAAACACCTGGGGGAGCCGCCAGGGGCATAATGCCCGCAGAAGACTCCTGGCCAAAGACTGCCAGGTAGAGCACGCTCTCATCTACAGGAAGCTCCGTTATATCCTCACGCGAAAATAATTGGTCTTTAGCAAGAGAGGATAAATCAGGCAAGGCAGCGAGGGCAGTGTCCACAAGATGCCAACCTCTAAAGGGCATCTCATTAGTGCTCACCAGCTCCATCTGAGGTATTTGGTCCAGGGAAACCTTTTGACCTCCCTCAACAGTTGTTGTGTGCACGGTAGAACCATCGCTTAATTGATAGCCCTCGGGCAGCGCAAAGCTCACCGCGTACACGCTGTTTTGAACCGAGACTCCTAGTTCGCTGCTGTCTCCTGGCTGTTGAAGCAAAGAGCCTTCTTCCTGGTCATCTTGCAGGGCTTCTCCCTCTAGCTCAAGAAGCAGATTTCCCTCCTCATCTTCAGCAAGCTGGCCATCCTCTAGATCTACCAGCTCCAGAGAAGGATCCATGTCCTGTCCAAGAGAAACAAGGGGAAACAAAGTCAGCACTAACACCAAGCTCATGAGGGTGGCAGTGACCTTTGATGCGAGAGAGCCTCGCCTTAGTTTATTCAGCATGATTAGTCTCCTTCGTCAATAATATCAACGTCAACTACTGCGGAGTCCTCAATTACAAAACCCCCCGAGTCTACGTCATCGCTACCCAGCTGCTGCTCTTGTTCTATTGCACTACCTGCACCGCTTGCGCCTTGAGGCGCACAACCGCCCAGCAGTGTTAAAGCCAGTAACGCAGCCAACACTAAACCGTACAAACCCATTTTCTTGCAGGCTTGAATACTGCTACTCCTGACCCGCTGGAGTGTATTCATTTGCCCCACCTGCCTTTCCTATTCAATTCAACTAGCCTTGCCTATATTTCTTATAGCCTTGCTTACTACTTTCTAGCCCATGAGTTCCTACCAACTATTTCCAAACCCATGCGCTCTTACTTACTTTCAACTCATGCGCTTGCACTTGCTCACAAACCCATGCGCTCTTACTTACTTTCTACCCACGCGTATTGCCTACTTCTAAACCCACGCGCTTGTGCCAATCATCTTTTCCAGCCTTGCCTGCGCTCTCACCTTTATGCATGCTCCAGCTTAAGTGATTGAGCCAGCCGCCCACTCTATTTGTTGAGAGGAATGGCTTCGTACTCTCCTTCTACGTACAAGGTAATCGAGTCTCCCGAGCCCGTATAGATAAACAAAGTCTGCCTCTCTTGGGCACTGAGACCCATGACATTAAAACCTGCTGCGTTGTCTGCTTCTGCTCTTTCTATGGCATGGTTAACCGCGTAGCGGGCTGTTCCCGCTCGCTCTTCTGCGCTTAAGACATCCCAATCAATACCATCTGCCAAGACAGGGAGATAATTAATGATGGTTGCCCCGCCCATTTGCTGAGTTGCAACCTCAAAGTTGCCTATATTATTCTGATATCTTGATGAATTCATCTGAAAGAAGATGAATCCTGCGGCAACTAAAGCAATGATCAGAAGCACGATGAGTACTATTAATAAAACCGGCTTCTTTTTTCTTTTGGTTCTGGCCATCATTGGTGGTACGTCCTTTCGATACAGTCCTTTTAATAGCGCAAAAGCGCCTAAAAGCAAGGTCGTCGTCAAACGAACTTGCGCTTCTTATTGAGTTGTGCTGCTGCGATCACACCCACACTTCCTCTCGCACCCACTTAGGTCAGGTACAGTTATCAGTGCACACCGCTTTGTAGTTATAGGTTTCCTTGATGTTGCCAAATATGCAATCGTGTCTTTGCTGCTTTTTTACCCTCATTTACCCGCTAACCCAATTGCAGTCTTAAGCATCATCCTTCTGTGGTGCATCGTTCGAGTTACATTACCAAATTCGAGTCCAAATATTATGAGAACTTTACCATATTAGAGTGCAAAAGCGCAATATGTCATATTATTGACAAATTAGCGTTGCAGTTCAGGTTACTAGAAGACTATGGTCAGTCATTGCGGCCTCTGAGCCGCAATCTAACCAAAATGCGTCTTAGATTGCGGGTCAAGCCCGCAATGACGAATTGGGTCTGATCAGTAACCAGTTCAGACCAATTTATTCTCGTGTCGCCCTGTCGCGTTCGCTCGAAGAGCGACTGTTGCAGAGCCTGGCTATAATCTCGTGTCGCCCTGTCGCGTTCGCTCGCAGAGCGAATGTTGCAGGGCCTACTTGCATTATTGCCAGACCTCTAGTAGGTCCTGCAACATTCATATACGCAAAACGCGCAGGACGACAGTGGGGGTTGCCCTTTTTTCACTTTATGACTACCACAGTAGACGAAGCCCGCAGCTGCGGTAGCGCTCAAAGTCTTCATCGCTGCTGATGAGAGTCATACCGCGGGTAATAGCCTGCCAGATGAGCATGCGGTCAAAGGGGTCTCGGTGGTTGCCAAATCTTGGCAGCCTGTGAAAAGAGCTGCTTTCGTGCTCGTTTAGCCCAATAATGCCTAAACCAGATTCATGCAACACTTCTAGAAAGTCCTCAATATCGACTTCTTGTAAGGGGAGTTTTCCGAGCGAGTGCTTAAGTGATAGCTCCCAAAGCGAGACAGTGCTTGCAAAAACGTCAATTTTGGGGTTTTCAATAATCTCCCGTGCTTGCGGACTGATCCTATCGCTTTTCATTATCAGCCATAGCAGCACACAGCTATCCATTAGGTACTTCATTGTACCCCTAGAAACTCTTCTTCAGACTTGAACTTAAAGTCATCTCCCATCGTGAAGGATGCCTTGCCGTCTAAAAGGCCTATCTTTCTTTGTGGGGGCTTTTCATTGATTGGACAAAGCCTGGCTACGGGCTTTTTGGCTCGTCCGTAAAGCACCTGAAACTCTTTGCCTTGCTGCACCTGTTGGAGTACCTCAGAAAAATTGGTCTTTAGCTCCCCCACTGTCATGCTTTGCATACCAGCCACCTCCTACTGCCTTTATCTTTTGCCAAGACTGTCATTGACCTCATCCTACCAAGGGCTTGCTTTATTGTCAAGTTGTCAAGTTAGCACCCGCTGACTTAGAGTAGTTCTTTGATCCAGGTGGCGCGATTAGAAGGGGCGAGATAAGAGAGGGGCACGTCAAAGACGGTTTTTGCGCCATATAGACCTTCCAGCGCCATGCGATGGGCGGCGCGGGCATAGGCGGTCATCACACTGCCGGTAAACTCTGGGTTTGAAGCGAGGTTGAGCGAAAACTCCATACCTTGTTTTGTTTCTCCAGTTGCGCCGCTTCTCAGCACCATACCGCCATGAGGCATGGTTGAGTGATTGGCTAGCAGCTCTTCGCGCTCTATGAAGTGCACCACGGTGTCATAGTCTGCAAAGTAGTTGGGCATGGTCTTAATAGCTGTTTTTATTGCAGCTTTGTCTGCATCTGGCTTTGCCACTACATAGCACTCGCGTAAATGCTTTTGCCTTGTTTCCAGCTCAGGCAGGGTGCCCGAACGCACCAGGTCTATGGCGTCTTGAAGCGGAACGGTGTACTGCACAGCATGAGCCACTCCCTCGATGCGCCTTATGGCATCAGAGTGTCCTTGCGACACACCCTTGCCCCAAAAAGTGTAGGTTGCACCACTGGGGATGACCGCTTCAGAAAGTGCCCTCATCATGGAAAAAAGGCCGGGATCCCAACCTGTTGAAACAATCGCCGTGGTGCTCTGGGCGGCATCGTCCATGATATCGAGGTACTCGGGGATTTTTGCATGGGTGTCAAAGCTGTCTACGGTGCTGAAGAGTGAGGCAAAGTGAGGACCTTGTATGGCCAAGTCTGTCGCGGAGCCTCCACAAAGTATCATGACATCAATCTCTTGTATCATCTTTTCTGCAGCGCTTGCCGAAAACACCGGCGCAGTGCTCATATCAAGCTTGATAGTACTTGGATCTCGTCTCGTAAAAACTGCTACAAGCTCCATATCTTCTGCGGCGCATACCGCCTTCTCGACACCACGTCCAATGTTTCCAAATCCAGCTATTCCCACACGTATCATTATGCTGTCCTATCCCTGTCTCAATGCAGAGCCTGATTGCCCTGAGTGTTGATTGGCACCATCTTCTGTTGCGGCTGCCCTTTGGTACTGCTGACCGATTCTATTGTAAATGCTTGCTCACCTGCTCGCAAGTTTCTTGTATTGACAGATTGACGTTGTTGCGCAAAGGGTTATGTTCACACTCTGTCCGTCATTGCGGCCTCCGAGCCGCAATCTTACCAACATGAATTATTGATTCCGGGTCAAGCCCGGATTGACGATGTATAGACTGAACTGTAGCCGAGGAGGGGTTGGTTGCGCGAGGCGCAGGAGAGCAAGAGGCTCTTTTCATACAAAAGCCGGAGCGTTTTGGCTCCGGCTTTTGTTAATCGGCTTGTGCTGCAAGCGGTTATGGGCGTGTCTTTAGTCTTCTGGATAAGAAGAGCAGGACGGTGCCAGCGAGCAATAGGAATACAATGACACTGAGCACTCCCATGCTGAGATTATCGCCTGTGAGGGGAGCAGTTGTGGAGGGCTTGGTATTTTGCCCACCGCTTGAGTTTGAGTTGCCAGGCGTATTAGGATCACTGGGGTTATTGGGATCGTCAGGATCATTTGGATCATCAGGGTCATTGGGGTCATCAGGGTCATTGGGGTCATTGGGGTCATCAGGGTCAACCGACTCCAGCTCTACAGAACCGCCAACGTGAGCATTGTCAGACGTTGAGCTGCGGAACATGCCAAAGGTGCCGAGTATGGAATCCCATTCAACTACGGCCACATTGGGTATGGCAAAGTCGCCTCCGGCCAGTTCGTCATCGGTTAGGGTGAGCCTTACTACCAAGTTGATGGTCACTTCCTGACCAATGGACATGTCGTCAACCAAAGACCAGGTGCAGAGCTGACCTTCTACAAGCTCAATGACTTCGGCGCCTTCAACTGTGGCAGAAACAAAGGTCAGCCTTGGATCGAGGTCATCGCTTATCACAACGTCGTGGGCAAGATTTTCGCCCTCGTTCTTGGCAACGATGGTGTAGGTAAATTCATCACCGTCTTCAAGCTCATGCTGAGATGAGGTTTTCGTTAAGGTAACGTCGGGCTTGCCAATGGGGGTGGTGACCTTGTTGCTTGTGCCACTGCCTACAGAATTATCACGCGGGTCAACCCAAGCCACGCCAGCGGTATTTTCGGCAATGTCAGCCAAGACACCATCCGGCAGCGAGGTAGTTACCACAAAGCTTACCGTGTGCTCAACGTCGCTTACGGCAAGCGTGCCCAGATTCCAGGTAACAACGCCGTTGGCAAAGCTACCGCCGTTGGTAGCGCTCTTAAACGTGGTATTGGCAGGCACTGTATCGCTTACCACCACATTACGAGCCTCACCGGCGTTGCCCGCAGCATTTTCCTTATTGGTAACCGTGAGCGTGTAGGTAATTTCTACGCCATCAGCAACCAGTTCTTCTGTGCTGGCAGCCTTTACGATTACTACGTTGGGAACCAACTCTTCCCATTGGGCATACACCGTTACGTGGCCTTCTGCCATGGAAATTTCATCAACGTCATAGAGATTGCCCTCTTCGTCTGCCCAGCCCATAAAGCGATAGCCAGGAAAGCTCAGGTTTTGGGGATTATCAAGCAAGGCGGCATTGTTGCTGGGTAAATAGCCCGTGGGCGCAGCTGGAACATCGCCTCCCTGTGTTCCTGCGTCCGTGGGGGGATTAGGATCATAGGTAAGGACGGCCACCCATTGAGCATAGAGATTAACGTTGCCGTCTTGGTCTACCAGCGTGTCGATTACCTCTTGGGTAAACGTAAGCTCAGAGCCTGGTGCAAAACTCAAACCGGAGCCATTGGGCTCGGTATTCCAGCCTACAAAGTTGAAGGCTCCAGACGTGCCCACCTTGTAGATGGGGTCGTCGCTGTCATCCTCATGGCATTTTATCGTGGCAGCTTCATCTTGAGGGTACGAATCCTCATCCACAGGCACAGCGCCATCTGTAGGGTTGTTGCCGTGATACACCACGTTATAGACAGGCGCTATGGGCTGAATTGCTGTTGATTCAAGAGGTTCAGGGCTGAGGTACTCGCCAAAAGCATCCTTACCCGTTGCTGTAACGGTATTGGAAGCCCAGGTTTGTTCGGGGTCAAGGGGGTCTAGGGCTGCTCGCACCCTTACTTCAATCTCAACTACTTGGCCAACATCAAGTACATCGATGGTCCACCTAAAGGTGTCGCCTTCTGCTGCTTTCAGCCTGCTGGTCGGAAAAACACCTTCTACACCGTCAGCAGATACAATCTCTGCCCACAAAAGTTCGGCCTTTTCAAGCAAGAGGACGGCCTCAGTCACCACAATGTCGTAGGCAGGACCAGTAAACAACGGCTCGCCCGGATCAGTAACATCTTCATTGGTAACCAGAATCTTAAAGGAAAACTCAGAGCCATCGGCTACAGCAAGCCCACCCATGCTAACCTTTTGAATGCCTAAATTGGGAATAAGCGGCTCCCAGAGGGCATAGAGGTTAGCGTAGCCTTGGCTATCAATATAGTCTTCAATCTCAAACGTGGTGTCAAGATCGTCCCGGCCGTAGGTGATATTTTCATCGCCACCTTTTAGCTCCCAACCCACAAAGACATAGTTCGCGCGCGTAGGTATGGTGCTTGTTTCATCAACAATGGGCTCACTGTCAATATAGTAATACCCATGCTCATCAGGCAAACTGAGTCGGTCGCCACCATTTTCGTGATAGCGCACCTTATAAAATGGCTCAATGACAACTATGGCGGGTTCATGGGTAAAGTCATAGCTAGTCGCATCATTATAGTCCCAGTGGACGCGGGCAATGTTAGTAGCATCTTCTGACAGGCCTGGGGTAAGATTGGCTATATCGGGCGTATAGTCTGCCTTGACCGTAAAGGTAACCGTAAACGTCTCTCCTACCCGGAGCTGATCATACAACGTCCAGGTAAGAGTTTGCGTTTCTTCATCAAAGCTAAATTCAGGGTCTGGGTTCCTTTCCTCTCGCTCAAAATAGCTGCCCCCATAGGTCAAATTGGGATTATCAGCCAGCGTAATATAGGTAGGCAGTTCATCGGTGATAACCACCTGTGTATCGTCATGGGTACCAGTGTTCTCAGCAGTAATGGTGTAAGTGAACTCGCTATTATTCCTCACCATTGGTGAGACTAATGTTTCTGGGGTATTGGCTACCTTGGTGAGCACGATGGAGGGCTTACCGAGCGTTACCTCAACTACTTCCGATTCGGCGTTATAAACTGTTCTCTCCTCGTTCGAGGGCTCGTCGTCATAAAAGACCACCTGAGCGCTATTGGGAACAATCAGTGACTCACTTCCAAACTGAGTATCAGACTCAAGGCCAGGAAGCTCAGCATATACAGCGCGTACTGTGAGCTTAAAGCTGACAACCTCATCTACTTCCAGCTCAGAGAGAATCCAGGAGGGGGATGGAGTGGGTGGTTGTGCTAAGCTAAAGTCAACCCGACTCTCATCCAAACTGCCAACTGGCTCAACCCCTACAAACTCCAGACCAGCTTCTAACGTGTCACTGATGCTCACATCATATGCCGTTACGGTAGTCTCAAGGTCACCCACTTTTTCAGAAGGGTTGCTCACCGTAATGATGTAGCTAAACTCCTGGCCATCCTTGATCGGTTGAGCAACGCCATCATCGAGCTCTTTGACAATCACAACCCGCGGCTCCACAGGAATCCATCGAGCCACCAGGGTAATTACACCGTCATCGTGAGTGCGTGTGCCGCCAGCTTCAAGGGGCACGATGCCCGCTCCCCAGCGACCACTGGTTACAAAACTGCTCTGAGTATCGTCAAGTTGATCAGGAGGAAGATACTCGCCACTTTCTTTAATGTCCCAACCTGCAAAGATATGACCTTTCTTTGTGAGTGTTCCTTCATCGTGTATGAATGCGGCAGCACCTGCTGGATAGAGCGTGAAGTCAGTTGGCGCGGTTCCACTGGTGGGTTCATTGCCGTCATAGATGACGCGGTAGTGGGGATTAATAGTGCTAGAATCAGCGCTGGCGCTTCTATCAACAGTATTTATTCCATCCCAATAATTCATGTCAACCGTGTTGCCGATACTGGTGTGCTCTCCAAGCTTAAACGCAGGATCTGTTTCATCTAGCACTACAGTTGTTTGAATCTGTAGCTGCAACGAGTGTAATGGCGCAGAACCGTTGCCTGGCAGTGCGTTGGCAAAAGCGAACTCAAGTGTCCTGCCATCTATACTGTAGCTTCCATTGACAACAGAAGGGCCCCAAATTGTAGCGTGGCTGCCAGTTGGTGCTGGCCGAGGGAAGCCGTCATTCAGCTGTACATGGGGAGACAATGCATCAGTTAGCATAATGCCACTGGCTGGTGTTGCTCCGTAATTAGTGGTAGTTATAGTCCATTGAATAACCCCCCCGTTAGCAGTTGTGTTCATGTTCCTTGTTTTGGTTACAGCAACATTTGGCGCATTGACAGAAACATCTTGATTTTGTACAAATGAATTAACTGTTTCTGGCTCGCCGAGCGTAGCCTCACCCCTAATCATGCCACTTGTAGTGCCCACTAGACTATCCACCTTCACCTGCACCTCAAAGATGAGAGAGGCATTCGGCTCTAGATCAATAAACCATAACACCTCTTGAGCAGTTAGTGAGTCTTCCCCAGGGGTACAACCCACAATACTCCAGTCAGAGATTCGGTTGTCATAGCCGGGAACTTCAAAAACACAAAAGCTAAGCGGAATATCTGTTGCAGTGGACGTGCCTCCATTGTGAGCTGTTATGATGAAGGTTGTGGTTTCACCATGAGCAATGGCGGTTGGATCTGCATCAATATCAATAGATAATGAAACTGATAAAGGCATTATCAGCCCTGCATCAGCCGGTATGATACCTTCAAAATCGAATCTTTTTTCCAACTCGCTCAATTCGTCTTCGGTGCCACTGGCATCATCTTCAAGGCCATAGGCATCTTCGGTGCTTAGAGCTCCTTCGTCTTGAACAAAGGCTTCCTCGGCTGGTTGCTCATCCCCACCAACTGCGGGCGCACCAGCGTCAGCCAGGGCAGCGTCTTCAGCCTCGTTGCCATCCCACTTGTTAGGATCATCGTAGCCAACTTCCATACCTTCTAAATCTGGGGCCTGGAAGGAATCGCCCTCGGCCACTCCTTCATTGCTTAAGTCAGCATCCTCAACAATCGATTCCTGAGCCACGGTAAGCCCGGTGAAGGTTTCTGCTTCTACTTCTTCAGAAAACGCCTTGTCAAGCGTAACTGAAGCCCCCAGGAGCGAAAACGCCAGTACAAAGCTCAGCGTATAAGAAAGCGCGCGTCTCGCGCTTCTTCTGCGACGCGGCTTTGAGCGCGTAGTGGGTGCTTGGTTTTTGGGCACATTCATTGCCCAGGAGTCTTGACTGTCTTTGTAGTGCATTTTTGTCTCCCATCGTAGTCTTTCGTCTGCCATGACAGCTTACTTTGTAGTTCCGCCCATTCTTATTTTGTCAAACTATTTGTCGTCCCTGTATTGCGGTGGTGTGTAAGGCTATGAGCTTAGTTTTGACATCGTAAAATCGAGGCTTGATAAGCCACAGTAGCCCGCTATGAGTGAGTCAACGCAATAATTGCCCCGTTCTCCTTGCACACCCAGCTGCTGTAATTGTCCTTAAACCCACTGCTAATAAAAGAACGAAAAACCCACATCATTCTCTCACACTATTAACAGCCAAACAAAAAAGCAATTTGAAATACTAGCACTTTATCGAAATTTGAGCAACTTCTAAAGTTTTTTGACGCTTTTTTGTAACTTAATTGTTACTGATCAGACCCAATTCGTCATTGCGGGCTTGACCCGCAATCTGAGACGCATTTTGGTTAGATTGCGGCTCGGAGGCCGCAATGACAGACTACAGTAACACTTAATTGGCTTACAGGGAAGGCAGCAAACGACACTGTAAAGGGATAGGGGTACAGTCTAACGTCTGTCCCACTCTACAGGCGTGTGCGAAGGAGACGCATGCCGTAGAGCATGACGATGATGAGCACGCCGGTGTCTGCTGCTATGGCCATCCACATGCCGGTGATGCCGGCAATGGTGAGCCCGAGCACCACGAGTTTGGCGGCAAGGGCAAAGCCAACTGTAGTATAAATGGTTAGTAGCACTTTGCGCGAAAGCTTGATGAGGCGTGGTATGCCTGCGAGGCTGTCTTCCATAAGTGCAACATCAGCTGCTTCAACTGCAGTATCGGTGCCGAGGGCTCCCATGGCTATACCTACATCCGCCAATGCGAGCGCAGGTGCATCATTGATGCCGTCTCCCACCATGGCCACGGTGCCATACTCCTGCTTGAGTGTGCGCAGAAGGTCAAGCTTGTCCTCGGGTAAGAGCTCTGCATGACACTCACTGAGATGCGCGCGGTTTGCCATCTCCTTTGCCACCTCGTACCTGTCGCCCGAAAGCATGATGGTATGCTTTATACCCAATTGCCTAAGCTCGTCCATAATGGCAGCAGCCTCGGGGCGAAGCTCATCACGCAAATGACTGCGATTGAGCCCTGCACCAAGCGTGAGCGTGCCGGTTTTATCAAAGGCAATTGCCTTGACCTTGGCACTGAGCTCCAAAAAGGCTCCACCCTTAACGAGTACACCAGCGCGAGCAGCGCGAGAAAGCCCGCAGACCACACTCACGGGAGTGGCAATGACCAGGGCGCAAGGACAGGCAACTACCATCATTGCCAGCGCTCGGTACACCCAAACATCAAATCCTCCCCATGAAACCAGGCCGCTCAAGCCAAGAAGCGGCGGCACCAAGGCCACCAGGATGGCTCCTACAAGTACAGCTGGGGTATAGTAGCGAGCAAAGCGGTTGATGAATCGCTCATAAGGGGTTTTCTGTGCCTGTGACTCCTTGACGAGCGCAACAATTCGGGCAAGCGTGGAGTCTTCTACCGTGGCAGTTGTGCAAACCTCAAGGAAACCGCTCATGTTCATAGCCCCTGAGTAAACCGGCGCATCTACGCCCTTTTCAATCGGCAGTGACTCGCCGGTTATTGCAGCTTCGTCAATGCGAGAACTCCCTTTGACAATTATGCCGTCGAGCGCAATACGCGAGCCTGGCTTGACTATGACAATCTCGCCTTTTGCTACTTCTTCTGGTCTAACTTCTGCCAACTCGCCCAAGCGTATGACCTCAACCGTTGGAGGAGTGAGCTCGAGCAGCTTAGAGATGGAGCGGCGGTTGCGATCGATGGCAAAGCCTTCCAGCCACTCGCCAAAGCAAAACAGTGTTACCACTACGCCCGCCTCAGAAAAGTCGCCTAACAGGCATGCGCCTACAACTGCAACCAGCATGAGGATGCTGATGTCTATGCGCCTGTTGACTGCAGCACCTTTGATCTGAGGATAAATCATTAACAGCCCCAGAAGACAAGCCGCACCAGAGAGAATTGCTCCTGTCAACTCGAGCACCTCGTTACTTATGAGATGCAAGACTGTGCCTGTCAAGGCCAAAGCTGCACAGATAACGAGGCTCAGAGGCCTCACGCCAAACAGGCTCTTACTCTGGGCTTGAGTGCTCTGACAAGAGCATGCATCAAGCTCGTTATTAGTTCCATTACTTCCATTGTTAACATTATTACTGCAGGTGCTGCTCATAAAACTCCGTAACAAATTAATCAGGCTTGGTCTTGCATGGCCTCAAAAGTCTCGCTTGCATAGTGTAGCGTTTTATCTATGTCGCACTGACTCAAAGTTGCCGATACAAACCAGGCCTCAAACTGGCTGGGCGGCAAATAGACTCCTGCCTTGAGCATAGCGCGATAGAATTGTGCGTAGTGCGCAGTATTGCTGCGCAGGGCGCTTTCGTAGTCTCTTACCTCACCCTCACAAAAGAAGACTGAGAGCATGGCACCACAGTGGTTTACCTGTAGCGCGAGATGGCAACGCGCGGCTGCTTCCTTGATGCCAAGAGCCAACTGCGCCGTCTTAGCTTGCAAGGACTCATAAAACCCCGGCTCTCCCAGTTGTTTGATGGTTGCGAGTCCAGCGGCAACTGCCAACGGATTTCCTGAGAGGGTTCCTGCTTGATACATCGGCCCGCTTGGTGCCACCAGCTCCATGAGTTCTGCTCTTCCTCCATAGGCCGCCAGCGGCAAACCGCCTCCCACAATCTTGCCGAGGCAGGTCAGATCTGGATGGATGCCATAGTGCCCTTGAGCGCCTTCATACGCAACACGAAAACCGGTCATCACTTCATCAAATATCAGCAGGCTTTCGTATTCTTTGGTGAGAGAGCGCAAGGTGTGCAAGAATCTCTCCTGGGGCAGCACCACTCCCATATTACCCGCAACCGGCTCTACGATAACTGCCGCGATTTGATCTCCATGCGTTTTGAAAAGTGCTTCAACTGAGCCTGTGTCATTATAGTGAGCCACTAAGGTAAGCTCCGCAATGTCTGTGGTAACTCCCGCCGAAGTCGAAACGCCCAGGGTTAAGGCGCCGCTGCCCGCTTGTACCAACAGCCCATCGCTGTGGCCATGATAGCAGCCTTCAAACTTGACAATAAGCTTTTTACCCGTTGCCGCGCGTGCCAGGCGCAAGGCGCTCATGGTAGCCTCAGTGCCAGAGCTTACCAGGCGCACCTTGTCCAGAGAAGGCACTGCCTGGCAGAGCTCTTGTGCCAATAGAGTCTCTTGCTCAGTGGGCGCGCCAAAACTCAAGCCGTCTTGCGCAGTCCTGATAACAGCAGCCAGCACCTCTGGGTGTGCGTGTCCCAGTATGAGGGGTCCCCATGAGCAAACGTAGTCTATGAAGCAATTACCATCAATGTCCCAAACGTAGGATGCCTCGCCTCTGGCTATGAACAAAGGTTGGCGCCCAACAGCCCGCGCCGCCCTTACGGGAGAATTAACTCCACCCGGTATACATGATTGAGCACACTCGAATGCCTCAGAGCTCTTTTGAAAGTTCATGCCTACTCCTTCAAAGACCTATGTTTATTTCAACGCCTAAAGTAGCACAAGATGCCTGGGCTCGTATAGGGCAGCAGGCTCATTAGGACATAAATTTGTAGAAATTATGTTGTTATTTAACCTAGCCTTGACCATAAAGTTACTCGATACTTCATAGTACGGTTGTACGCAAAAACAGCCAGCATTTAGGCAAACTCGATACCTGTAAGAAGGGGGGCATTATGATGAAACTAGGTGAAAAACAACAGGTGCTTGTTGCGCCACCAACCGTGCACAGTGATAGATCTCAGTCTACAGAGACGCGTCAGATTTCTGAAACAACTCAAGTCTCAGAAGCGTCTCGACTGCTCCCTGAGCTACTGGATCTGTACTTGTCAGATGCAAACGTGGACAACAGCTTACAAGCAGGCAATCTGGTCCTCCCAGATCGCACAGGAGAGGTCTTTCATGATGACTACTCTGGACTTACCCTCCGGGTGCTCACAGAAGATTACTCTGACAGACGTGGCACGGTAAGCATCATTGGCTACCACGGTGCCATTAACAGCTTTATACCCTGTGCTGTCATGTGCCCAAGCAACCACCTGGTCTACGACGTAGTAGCAATTGAAGACTATGCCTTTTATGACTGTCTGGAGCTTGCTGGACTGGTCATCATAGGAAGCAGCATTACCAGTATTGGACACTGCGCTTTTTATGGATGCCAAAAGATCACGGAGCTGCGAATCTCTACCTCGGGATTACTCAGTGTTGGAAGCAACGCATTTAGTGGTTGCACTGGCCTTAAGACCATTGTTTTCTTTGACCAGTCAGAAAGTGCAACTGGCTCAAAACCAGACCACTTCAGCCTTTCGAGCGCGTTGCTCATGGCCAACTGCGTAACCATCATAGATGAGAGTGCGTTTAGCAACACAGGAGTAAGCTCCTTTGTGCTCAAGAGGCCAGTTAATACGGCAGGAGCAAGAAGCACAAGGCAATGACGATGTTCTTACCGTGTTACGACAGGCTTGCTTTGTAGCAACAAGACCTGGTTACCAATTCTCAGGCGGTCTACCCAGCCGCCTTGCCCATCCTAGAGGGTGCGATGCCTACCAACCCACTTCGCACCCTCACTTTTTTTCTTCTGCATAATGAGGTGTCATGCTTCTTGAAGCCAACGGGCTACGTCTAGTGCGTGGTAAGTTATCAGCAGGCTGGCACCTGCTCGTTTTGAGCAGAGCAGCGACTCCAGCACTGCCTGCTTCTCGTCCAGATAGCCCGCTTTGGCTGCCGCCTTAAGCATGGCGTACTCTCCACTTACGTGATAGGCGGCTATGGGCATTTTGGTGAGCTGCCTGGCTTGGTAGATAAGGTCGGCGTAAGCCAGTGCTGGCTTGATGACAATAATGTCGGCACCTTCGTCTTTGTCTGCCAAAATCTCTCGGTGCGCTTCGCTGGTATTGGCAGGATCCATTTGATAGCTTCGACGGTCACCAAACTGCGGAGCGCAAGAGGCAGCCTCCCTAAAGGGTCCATAAAAGGCAGAGGCAAACTTAGCAGCATAGGACATGATAGGAAGATCCTGGTAGCCCGCTTTGTCCAAAGCCCCTCTAATGGCATGTACCCTTCCGTCCATCATATCCGAGGGAGCAACCAAGTCTACTCCCGCCTCGGCATGCGAGAGAGCAACCCGAGTGAGCAGCTCAACTGAGGCATCATTGTGCACTTTACCGTCTATCACCACTCCGCAGTGACCGTGACTGGTGTAGGCACAAAGACATACGTCACTCATGAGATACAAGCTCGGAAATCGCTTCTTGGCAATTCGAATGGCCTGTTGTACGATGCCAAACTCGGCAAAGGCCTCTGAGCCCTGGTTATCCTTGTTATTTGCTAGTCCAAAGAGCAGTATAGAAGGTACGCCTAATGCTACCAGCTCCTCCAAGTCTTGCTCAAAGGCCTCAAGCGATAATTGGCTAACGCCAGGCATTGTGCTTACGGGTATTCGGGGCTCAATGCCTGGATGCACAAACAGGGGGTAGACGAGGTTTGCACATACGAGTTCATGCTCCCTTGCCATGTGCCGCATGGTTTCATGTGCTCTCAGACGCCTCAGGCGTGTTATGGTTTTCATTGCGCCCTCGCTTCTTTCATGCCGTCGTGGTTATACGATACCCCCAGCAACCTTGCCATGGCTTCCACCAAACCCTCGACGCTGTAAACTGTGGCTTGCACGCTGGGTGTAAGCCCATGCTCCCTAAGAGCATCACTCGTGACAGGGCCAATAGAACAAAGCTCTACTCCCGCAAGCAAGGAGAGGTCGTTATTGATCATCTTAACGAGATTATGAGCCGTTGAAGAGCTGGTAAAGGTAATAGCGTCAAACTCCCTGGCTTGAAGACTTGCAAGCAAGCTCTCGGTATTTTCTGTAGCCAGCAGAGTCTGATAGGCGGCCACCTCACTCACCTGCACTCCCCTCTTTGTCAGGCTCTGAGCAATAACGTCTCGAGCGTGTTCTGGTTTAACCAGTAGCACTCTCTCGCCGGGGCTTACACAGGCTTCCAACGCTTGCGCCAGGCTCTCTGCCACATGCTCTTTGGGCACGAGAATGTTGCGCAGCCCAAAAGCTTCCAGTGCTTTTTGTGTAGTGGAGCCAATGGCGGCAAGTTGGATGCCCACCAGTGTGCGTATGTCAATGCCTCGAGAGAAAAACTCACCAAAGAAGTGTTCAACGCCATTGGCGCTGGTAAAGACAAGCCAGGAGTAACGGTCAAGCTCATCAATGGCATTACTGAGCGCTAAAAGGCTAGGCGGTGCATCAAGCGCTATGGTTGGCAGCTCCACCACCTGCGCTCCCAATTGACATAGAGCTGCCGAGAGCCTTGAGGCTTGTTTCCTTGTTCGGGTTACCAATATTCGCTTTCCAAAAAGCGGCTTCTTCTCAAACCACTCGATGCTCTTTCTCAGACCTACTACTTCTCCCACGATAATGACTGCAGGGTTCTTGAGCCTGTGCTGCTTAACCAGTTGGCTTATTGAGCTCAGGCAGCCGCATATGGTTTGTTGCCTGGGGCTTGAGCCGTCTTGAATAACAGCCACCGGAGTAGCAGCGTCCATGCCGCATTCTATGAGCTTGCTGGTTATAATGTGTACGTTTGCCATTCCCATGAGAAAGACAAGTGTTGCGCCCGTTTGGCTCATGGCCTCCCAATTGAGCGCTGTACACGGCTTGTCTGGATCTTCGTGTCCTGTTATCACCATGAAAGACGAACTGAGCGTACGATGTGTTACCGGTATTCCAGCGTAGGCTGGCACTGCAATGGCCGAGCTGATGCCTGGCACTATCTCAAAGCCTATGCCTTGCTCGCTGAGGGCAAGTGCTTCCTCTCCCCCGCGCCCAAAGACAAAGGGGTCGCCACCCTTGAGGCGCACCACCACTTTGTTGCTCAAGGCCTTTTGTATAAGCAAGTCGTTAATCTCGCCCTGGAAACGGTAATGCTTACCTGGAGTTTTTCCCACAAACAGCAGCTCGCACGAGGGCTTGGCAAGACTCAAGATGTCTGGAGATACAAGCTGGTCATAGATGATGACCTCTGCCGCCTCTATGACCTGCTTTGCCTTAAGAGTGAGCAGGTCCGGGTTGCCAGGTCCTGCTCCTGTGAGGTATACAAAGCCGCGTTTATTGTTCATGAGAGCGACCCGATCTTTGTGAGGACAGTTTTTGCTGCCTCAGCGCCTACGACCTCGGGGTTGGTTCCTGTGGCTTTTGTCCTTAAGATCTTGCTGCCATCGATGCGTGCAATCATCCCTTTTAGCACGAGGGTTCCTGGGGAGCTTAGAGGACTTGAGGAGGCTTGCTTCGGTATGTCAAGTGTGCCTGGGGGGTCTGGTGGGCCTGGGGGGCCTTGCTGGTAGCTTGCGCGAGCGCCCACCGGCTCATGGCACCCCGCCTGTAAAGTGCTGAGAAAACTGCGCTCGGCTCTTGCTTCGAGTTCTGAGGGCAGGTGGTTGATGCATGCAACAAAGTCTCCGAGCTCGCTATGCTGCGCGCACATTTCTAGAGCTATGACTCCTTGACCCGCTGCAGGAAGAAAGTGTGCATCGTCAAGGTAGTGCGTAATACGATCTTGCCAACCCATGCGATGGATTCCAGCGGCTGCCACGACTATGCCCTGTAATTTCCTGGACTCATCAAGCTTGCGCAGGCGGGTATCGATATTGCCCCTGAGATCAACACAGTTCAGCCCAGGATTGATGCTCAGTATAAGAGCCTTGCGCCTGAGAGAGGACGTTCCCAAAAGTGAGCCAGGCGGTAGCTCTTCAAGCGTAAGCCCGCTCTTGCCTATAAGCACATCTCGAGCATCCTCACGTTGTGTATAGGCAGCTACTGCCAGCCCCCTTGGCATCTCGCAGGGAAGATCCTTTAAGCTGTGTACGGCCAGGTCTATCTCGCCTTTGAGCAAGGCTTCCTCAATTTCGGTGGTAAAGAGACCTTTGCCTCCCAGTTCTGGAATGGGAGCTTCAAGTCGTATATCACCGGTGGTTTTTATCGTTACGATGTGGATATCAAGCGTAGGGTGGCAGATCAACAGTTGCTTGGCAACCCACTGCGCTTGCCAAAGCGCCAAGCTGCTGCCACGAGTGCCAATGCGCAAAGACTTCATGTTGCACACACCTGCTGTCGTTCATGGGCGGAAATTATCCAGGCAAAAAACTCCCTGAGCTTTTCTTCGATAAGGTTGTCAACCTTTGCCGCAGCCTGTTGTCGCAGGCTGTGATTTTGCTCAGAAACATCGCGTAATTGCTTGATGTCAAAATAAGACACGCAATCCAGACTGGCTACCCTGGGGTCAATGTCGCGTGGTACGGCCATGTCGATGAAAACCAAGGGGCTCCCGCGCCGCTCCTTCATGAGCGTAGTGAGCTTTGGGAGTGTCACCAGATGCCGCTTGGAAGCAGTTGCCGAAAAGACCAGCTGTGCGTGTGCCAGTTGCTGATAGAGCTCGCCAAGCGAACAAGCCTCTACTCCGTGCTCTTCTGCCAGCATTTGAGCTTTTGCAAGTGAGCGATTGGACACCATGACCAAGGGTGCCGCCTTTGATACCAGATGCTTGATAGTAAGCTCACTCATCTCGCCTGCACCAAGCACAAGGATGCGCTTATCGTTTATGCAACCCAGCTCTCGCTGCGCCAAGTCAACCGCAATGCGCCCCACCGAAGTATGGTACTGGTCAAGCCCTGCCAGTGTGCTCATCTGCTTGCCAACGCCCAGCGCCCGCTGAAACCAGATGTTGAGCGCCTTGTTGGTGGTGCCCGCCGTGCGCGCCTGCTCATAGGCACGCGCAACTTGACCAAGTATCTCTGTTTCGCCCAACACCAGTGAATCCAGGCCTGCAACCACTCGATAGAGATGCCTCACGGCATCTTTGCCGGTAAGCGTGTAAACAGAGCCCTCTGGCAGGGCTAGCCCAGGGGATTGCTGAAAAGCTTGCTCCAGGGTTTGCACAGGGGCTTGCACCGAGTTTTGCCCTGAGCTTGCTTGAGCTTGAATATCCAAAAAGCATCTCAGGTAAGCGCTGCCAAGTGCGGGATTGCTTGCATCTGCATAGAACTCTACCCGGTTGCAGGTGCTCAGTATGACCACTCCCTGCAAGGGGGCAGAAGTCGTCAGCTCCTTCAAATAAAGCGTGGTAAGCGAGTGATGTATGCTCAGCTGCTCCAAAGCCTCCACCGATGAGCTCTTGACGTTAAGCCCTACAACCATGAGGTTTTCTAGCTGCATCCTTCTACGCCCCCTACTGCTATGCGCTTAAAAGGGAGCACGCCTTGCAGCTTTTCTGTGTCGTGCAAAAGGTCAATAAGCAAGGCGTCCTCTTTAGTCTTTAGGCCCCTGCTATTGGTGAGTACATTAAGCGGGCGCACAAGTTGACAGCCGTCTATTGGCAGGGTTTTGAGTAACGCTAGGCGGCATTCCTGCTGCACCGTGAGAGTCGAGATAATCGTAACACCCAGCCCTTCGATTACTGCTCTTTTTATGGCTTCGGTTGACCCAAGCTCTGCGATTACATTGAGATGGGTCGGATCATAACCTGCTTTAATGAGCGCAAGCTCCATAACCTCACGAGTGCCCGAACCTTTCTCTCGCGTAATCATGCGCTCTTTGGTGAGCTCCTCAAAGGTAATGCTTTTGCGCTTGGCCCACGGATGGTTGGCTGGGATTATCAAAGCAAGCTCATCGTGCCAGAAGGTCTCGACATTGAGCGCCTGATTCATAGGCACTGGCCCTTCGACCAAGGCAAAGTGAATACGGTTTTCCAGCACGTCTTGTGCAACTATTTGTGTATTTGCAATCTTGACGCTAAAGTCGAGGCTGTCGTTACTCTCGTCAAGATGCCTGATGATATGCGGCAGTATGCACTCACCTATGGTGAGGGTTGCGCCGAGTTTAATGCAGCGGTGTTTGTCGAGCGTCAGAGTGCTAATGCGCTCTCGGGCCTGCTGCATGATGCTGAGAGCCTCTGAGCAATGCTCGTAGAGAATTTCCCCGGCTCTGGTGAGTGTAACCCCTTTGTTGGTGCGATCAAAAAGCTTGGCTCCATACTCTTGTTCCAGACCCTTTATCTGAATACTCACACTTGGTTGACTGATGTGAAGACGCTTGGAGGCCAGTGTGATATTCTTAGTTTCAGCTACCGCCTTAAACACATTGAGCTGATGTTCCATGGCACTCATAAATCTCCTTCTAATTGAGATTGCGCCGGATAGAATCTCGCCACTTCGTGAGCATACCACACACAAAAACAGCAGTAAAAGTGGCGATTTACATCGTATCATAAAAATTCTTTATACCCACATTATGCTCATGTCTCAGGGCAATCCGATGGAGTTCATGTTACAGCCCCGTAAAGAAGAATGAGCTGGCCAGCGCACTAACGCCTATGGCGTTACTGATCAGACCCAATTCGTCATTGCGGGCTTGACCCGCAATCTAAGACGCATTTTGGTTAGATTGCGGCTCGGAGGCCGCAATGACAGACTGCAGTCTGAGCACTAACGCCTATGGCTATAGCCTATGACATCATCGCAAATTTGCATTTTACTTTGCTTGATTGAGGTAGTATTGTACCGAGGTGACGAAATCTCACCCAAATCTCACCCGAGGAGGGCAGTCCCTTGTCGTACATAATTGCTGGCTTCATTCTCCTGGCATTGCTGTGTTTTGTGTTGCTCACGGCTTATCGCGCTTGGAAGTACTCCCGTCTACCCTTACATGCACGCCTGGAGCTCTATCCCGTTCCTAAGGAAGGGGGCGGCAGAGCGCGCTACGGTGGCTCGTATTATGAAGAGTCCAAATGGTGGAGCAAGCCACGCACACTCAGCAAGGCCAACGAAACCAAAGATATCCTGATGGAAATGCTCTTTATTCGCAAACTCTTTGATAATAACAAAGGGCTTTGGTGGGTCTCATATGTCTTTCACATAGGCATCTATTGCTTGTTTGCCTGGACTGTAATGCTGCTGGTTTCTACTATCTGGCCGCTTGATGTACACATTTACACTGCTGCAATCGCGGGCATGGCAGGCTATTGTCTTGCAACCCTTGGCGCACTGGGCCTGCTGATACGCCGTATCTTTGACACAGATCTCAGAAGCTACACAACGCCAGTGGAATACTTTAACCTCATCTTGATACTTCTGGTGCTCATAAGCGGTATCATTTCGTGGCTTTTTGTTTGCACTCCTTTTTTTGCAGCGAGCCAAATCTTATTCTTTACCGGCCTTGCTCTCTCCCCAATAATCTATATCCATCTGGCGCTTTTGGGGATTATGCTCATCTATATTCCCGCAAGCAAGATGAGTCACTATGTGGGCAAATTCTTTGCCTTTCATAAGGTGCTTTGGGATAACGACCCTAACTCCAAAGGCAGCCAGGTTAACTTGCATCTGCAAAAAGCAGCAAAGGCTGCACAGACTCAAAAGCCGGAGTGGCTGGCACCACACACCGGTATGGTTGCGCCTGCAACTGAACAAATACCCACAAGCAGTGAGAGGGGTAATGAACCATGAGTGCTGCTCACAACAAACTCAAGCCACAAAATATCGCACGTTCAGCAATGATTCTTTCTCCGGTAGAGCAGCTTGCTCCCCTACCTGCCCCCTACGACACCTGCGACAAGGTGCCTGAGTTTACGGAGCTTAAACCCGATTGGATTGATACGCGCTGCGCATCGCTGGATGGCTTTGTTGCCATTGACAGTCTCAGGCGCCCAGCTTCTCCAGAGGACGAAGAGGAGTTCGTCAGATCCTTCATCGTTGCGGTGGGAAAACTATTTGCTCATCATAATAGCAAATTTCTTCGCCCGCTTAACCTTACCGTGGATTACTGCGCCAAGTGCGATACCTGCTCGCAGGCTTGCCATGTTTATCAAGCAACGTGCAAACAAGATATCTACCGCCCCATTTATCGCTCTGAAGTTCTCCGGCGCATCTACAAAAAGCACTATACGACCTCAGGCAAACTGCTCGGTAGTTTTGTGGGCGCAGGCATTGACCTCACTTGGGAGAGCATTGCCCGCCTGGCAGAACTGGCCTATCGCTGCAATCTTTGCAGACGCTGCGCGCAGGTATGCCCGCTTGGCCTGGACAACGGCATGTTGGCACGCGAAATACGCAAGCTCTTTAGCCAGGAAATGGGCATTGCCCCAAGCGCCATTCACGAAAAGGGCTCAATGCTGCACCTTAATGTGGGCTCTACAACCGGTCTCACCAGGCCTGCGCTACTGGATACCATCGAGTTTCTTGAAGAAGACATGTCGGAGCTCACCGGGCGTAAGGTGCGCTTTCCTATTGACAAGGAAGGTGCCGATGTTTTGCTGCTCCATAATGCCGGTGAGTTTCTTACGTGGCCAGAAAATCCTACCGCTTTTGCCATTCTCTTTGATGAGGCGGGTATTGACTGGACCTTGAGCTCTGAGTCATTAGGCTATGACGGCGTAAACTACGGCCTGTGGTACGACGATACTCAAGCGAGGAAGATTGCACTGACCCATGCCGGCATTGCCAAAAAGCTCGGAGTAAGTCGCATCGTTATTGGTGAGTGTGGGCATGCCCACAAGGCACTTGCGGTCAGCGCCAACCGGATGACCAGCGAGGTGGGTGTGCCGGTGGAAAGTAACATCTCGGTGCTCGCCGAGCTGGTGAGAGAGGGGCGGCTTGTCTTTGATTCCTCTAAGAATGACTTTCCTATTGCGCTTCACGATCCTTGCAATGTTGTTCGCCAAATGGGTATAGTCAAACCTCAGCGAGACATACTCAAGGCTATTGCACCCCAGTTTTTGGAGTTGACGCCCGAAGGAGTCAATAACTACTGCTGCGGAGGCGGCAGCGGCTTTGCCCTCATGCACTCCGGAAACTTTGAAGACTTCAAGGTCAAGGTGTGTGCCCGTACCAAATTTACCCAAATCATCGATGCCTTTGGTAAAGATTTTATCGATCCAGCGCTCCCCAAGTACGTCTGCGCCCCCTGCTCCAACTGCAAAGGCACCATGCGCGACCTCTTTAAGCACTACAAGACCACCGCCACTTACCAAGTGCACTATGGTGGCTTGGTAGAGCTCATGGTCAATGCCTTGGCAAGCACAAAGACCCCCTACCTGGAGTTTTTGCAGTAGCACTGCCAGGGCATGAAGCAAGAACCGTCAAGGTGTCAGCTCCCTGCTGCCTTTTGGTCTCTCACAACAGTAAATGCTTGTCTTCTGTCATACTTTCCTTTGTAAAAAAACAGTTGGTTTTGTCTATCTAAGGTGGATCACATGAAGGATATTTTCATCGAGGCACAAACGCTTCCCGAGGCTTACCATAAGGGGATTTTGGCACTGTTTTCTGAGGGGCAGCTTGCAGACTGCTCGGACTGGAATCTCAAGAGTCTGGAGTCCTATAATCAGCTGGAATGCCGCATGACGCTTCATATTGAGGAGCCTTTGAGAGAGCCACGCATTAGCAAGCTCACCATCTTTGGCCCAAGAGAACTTGAGCAATACCGCCTGGAGATACTTGACGGCATCTTGGATTACGCAGTAGAGGTAGAGATTGAGCGAGAGGGTAAGCTCGAGGCGCTTGAGGACTACACCTATCACCACCGTATGATCAAGCCGTTTAATCAAATCGAGTTTGTGGTAAATGAGCTGAAGCGAAACCCCGAGATGTCGTCTCGCCGCGCAGTTATTGGCATCCGCAATAACTGCCTGGACTCCCAGCTGTCTAACCCCGCCTGCTTGCAAAACATCCAGTTCTTTGTGCGCAACGGCAAGCTGGATATGTGTGTGCTCTTTAGATCCAATGACTTTGCCCAGGCTTTCTACATGAACGTCTTTGGGCTCACCAGTTTACAAGAGCGCATAGCCCAACAACTCAACGTAGCAGTGGGAACTTACTCGCACACTTCCAACTCGATGCACGTTTATCAGGTGAATTTTGAAATGTTTGCTGCTTTTGCCAAGAAGGTTGCCGATGAGCCCATCGAAAACCTGACCTACGAATACGAAGGCTTTTTTAAGCACATGATGGAGGCCGAGCGGGAGGGTATTTGCGCAGATTTTCAAAAGCAAAAAGCCAAGTACGGCTTGAAATAAGGTGAGTGAGTATGCAAGAAGAAGTCAAGAAACTGTCCCTTAGAAGAAAGCTGGCCTTTGCCACTTGTGACATCTTTGGTGGCGGCGTCTTTAACATCATCAACTTCATCTATCCGGGCTACATTGTGTTGGCAATTGGTTTGCCCGCCTATTATGCCGGTGTCGTCATTCTCATTGCCCGCATTTTTGATGCTGTGATTGATCCTGTCTTGGGCTACCTTTCCGACAGGGTTCGCGTGAGGTTTAATTCCCGGCGGGTCACCATGCTCATCTCGGCGCCCTTGGTTGTTGTGTCGATGTTTTTAATGTTTTACCCTCATAGCGACCCGAGCATCATGGTGAGGTTTTGGGCTGCCCTGCTCTCGTATCTTCTCTTTGCCCTGGTACAGTCGTCCGTCATGATTCCCTACTACTCCTTGGCAAGCGAGATGACAGACGACTATACCGACAGAGCGCGCATCACCACCGTCAGACTGGCTTTTTCGATCTTTTCTTCTATCGTGTGTGTTGCCCTGCCGGGCATGATCATCAATGCCTATGAAGGCAACGACGGATACATCGTAATGAGTCTTGCCTTTGGCTTTGTCTTCATGGTGTGCATCGGCATAACGGCACTCTTTGCCAAAGAAGGAATCCCCGCCCCTAAAAAGACGGAGAAATTCAACTATGTCGAACTGCTCCAGCCCTTCCGTCTTAAAGTGTTTAGGCAATACCTGGGACTTTTCCTGTGCTGTCAGATGACCATGGCCATTATGAGCGCTCTCTTCTTCTTTTACGTTGATTTTTACTTTTGCGCAGATGCCACTGCCAGCGGTCAGTCAACCATGGTAGGAATGCTGGGAGCGGCCATCATGTTTGGCATGCAGATTGTTGCCCTGCCGGTCTATATGCTCATTATTCGCAAGACAAGCAAGATGATGGCCTATATTATTGGTTCGCTCCTATGGATTGTAGGCGCTCTCGTCTTGTTTATCATCCCGCCCAATACCGACCCTCTTCAGATTTACCTGTTAGCGGCAGTACTGGGTTTTGGAATCAGCGGCCCGGGCCTTATACCGCATGCCATCTTTGGCGATGTGGTAGACGTAGGTGCCCTAAAGTTTGGAGAGCGCACCGCCGGTGTGTTTTCGGGCATAGCCAACTTCGTTAATACGATAGCGCAGGCTATAGGGCTTGCCCTGGTTATGGGCGTACTGGGCCTTTCTGGTTTTGTTGAGCAAGACATCAGCGAGGGTGCTGCCCAGGTGCTCTCGCAGCCTGAATCTGCACAGTATGCAATAGTTGCAGTCATGGCGCTTGCTCCCCTGGTCTTTATGTCTGTGGGTATCATCTTCTGCTCGCGATACCGTTTAAACAAACAACGGCACGCCCTGGTGCTTGAAGCCCTGGAAGGAAGCGCCGAGGAGAAGGAAGCTGTTTTGCGCATGCTGTAGGGCTTGGCATTGAGAGCACGAGGAGAAGACGTGAAGACGTGAAGAAGGCAAGACCGATGACACCAAGGCGGCCAAATAAGGTCTTATACTACGCTGCCTATTTGCTGGTATACCCCTTACTCAAATTGCTGTTTCGCCTCAAGGTGGATCGCAGTGGTTACCAGGCTGCTTCGGGTCCCTTTATTGTGCTATGCAACCATGAGTCCTTCATGGACTTCCTCTTGCCTACCCTTGCGATCTTTCCCCATTTGCTCAATGCAGTAGCTGCGCAAAAGTTCTTCTACTACCGCCCGCTGCACATATTACTGCCTCTGCTCGGCTGCATTCCCAAAAAGCTCTTTGACTCCGACATGCGCACGATTGCTGGCATCCTAACCGTGCTCAAGCGAGGCGACAACATCCTGCTGTTTGTTGAAGGGCGGTGTACTACTGCCGGCAGTTATATGGGTATGCATAAGGCCACCGGTAAGCTGCTGAAGAAGGCTGGCGTCCCTGTTATTAGTTGCCGTATCGAGGGAGCCTACACCTGCATGCCGTTTTGGCGCAAGGGGTTTAGGCTCGGAAAGGTGTGTTTAACGGTGGCCAATTTGCTTTCGCCTGATGACCTTGAGACCTTGAGTGTTGATGAGATCAACGAGCGAGTTGACATGCGGCTCAGCGGCAGGGATGCGCTGGAGGGCGCAGGTGTGTGCGATGGCGCTGGAGTGCTAAAAAGCGCAGACTTGGTTGCAACTAAGGGCGCCCTCAGACCAGGAGGCACCACTAAAGGCAAGCCGCTTTCCACCCTTTTTGAGCGGCGTCTTATTGAAGGCCTGGAAAACATTCTGTACTACTGCACCAACTGTGGCAGTGAGTTTACCCTAACGACCAAGGGTAACACCATTAGGTGCGCAAACTGCAACAACACAGCGTCGCTCAATCGCTTTGCCCGCCTGATTGCTGCCCCCGGCAGTGCTGTACCTGCCACCATACAGGATTGGCAGCGCGCGCAAAACCTTTATGAGCTGCAGCATCTGGGCGAGAACATGGAGCCCATCTCTGTTGAAGTGACTGTTCGCGTGCCAGCAGATAAGCCAGGCAGGGGTATGAAGCCAGGTGGATCTGGAGTGCTCACCTTTACTCCTCAAGGCTGGAGCTTTGAGGGAGAGATTTTACAGGAGCCAGCAAGCCTTTTCTTTCCACTTAAAACGGTGCCTGCGCTCACCTTTGACCCCAACGATAATTTCCAAATCTACAGCGGAGGGGTTTTGTATCTTTTTACCCCGCTTGATGCACAGGCCTGCGCCAAATATGCCACCTTAGGTGAATGCGCCTATTGGCGCTTCATGCCCGAGGTTCAGATGACACCGGGTGTTAATAACGGCTTGATAAAGCGCTGACTCAGGTACAAGGAAAGCGTATGATACACAACTCCCCCATCCTCGGTGTTGAAGAAGTGTTAGCCCTTGAAAAGCGCCTTGAGGCCGCTGGCACTCCGCTTCATGAGCTCATGAATCGTGCAGGCAGAAGTGTTGCAGAGTGGATATACGAGAGCAGGTGCGCGGAAGCACGCGTGGGTGCTGTTGAGGGTGATGGCGTAAAGTCCACTGAAACGACTGGCTTGCCCATGCATGTTGTCATATTATGTGGCACTGGTAATAATGGGGGTGATGGCTGGGTCGTTGCTGACTATCTCGCCATCTGGGGCTTTACTGTCTCGCTGGTAAGCAAGGTGACCGCTGATGACTTGCAAGCCGAGCCTGCCAGAGCAACGGCACAGGAAACTTTATCAAAAGGGCACGCTACGCTCTCCCTTTACACTGCTCCAGACAGAGAAGTGCTTGTGAGCCTTATTGAGTCTGCGGTCGTAGTGGTTGATGCCATTTTTGGCATTGGTTTTGAGGGTCTTGAAGTGCGTGAGCCCTATGCCCAGTGGATAAGGATAGTCAATGAGATGCGGGGTACCAGAAGTCAGTTATCAGTAGTTGCCGTAGACGTGCCCAGCGGGCTCTCGGCTCAAAGTGGCAAGGCGGCCTGCCCAACTATTAAAGCTGACACCACCATCACCATGCTCGCTTACAAACCAGGCCTACTGGAGGCTGACTCGAGTAAACACTGCGGCACCATCCTGCTTGCAGAACTCGTGGGTGACAAGGGGACGGGGTGACAAGGGGACGGGGTGACAAGGGGACGGGGCGTTTGTCACCTTTATAAAGGTGACAAACGCCCCGTCCCCTTGTCACCCCGTCCCCTTG
>WQXH01000020.1 GCA_009784945.1 Coriobacteriia bacterium
AGCCCGTCGAAAATCTCTCTCCTACAATTAATTGGGGTGGACGACGGGGCTTGAACCCGCGACCTACGGAGCCACAGTCCGTCGCTCTGCCAACTGAGCTACGTCCACCACGTCGCAGTGTGCTGCGCTAAGCTACACAACCCAGGCAAGCTGGATTGTTCCGCCCGCTACGCAACTGCTCCTTCTCCCCACAAAGTCCTTCGCTTCGCTCAGTGTACTTTGCGGGGGCCCCAAAGGGCACAACAGTGTGCTGCGCTAAGCTACACAACCCAGGCAAGCTGGATTGTTCCGCCCGCTACGCCACACCTCCCATAAGGGCAAAAGGGAAGTATACCAGAAGCCTCCGCACTTGTCGCACAATCTTGAGGTAAGTACTGTTATAATTCTGAGTTTGCGTCGGGGCGTAGCGCAGTTTGGTAGCGCACCTGCTTTGGGAGCAGGGGGTCGAAGGTTCAAATCCTTTCGCCCCGACCAGCAATCCTCTTGTAGACCATCGGTCTTCAAGAGGATTGCTTTTTGCGAAAGGATTTGAACCTGTGAAGGGCGAGGGCGTTTAGCGGGGTGCCAGTGGCACGCCGTAGCCCGAGCTCGCGAGGAGCAGAGCGACGAGCAGGGTGTGGATTGCGAAGCAATACACACAAATCTTTTCGCCTCCGTTTGTCGAAGTCGAGTAGCCTCGGGGTGAGATTCCCCGGGGCTACTCGACTTCGACACGCGCCCTTGACACACGCGGCTACCTCCAGATTACCTATCGTCACTATGACCAGCAATCCCCTTAAAGACCATCGGTCTTCAAGGGGATTGCTTTAAGCAGAGGGGCTGCGCCCAATGCGCCGCATCACAAAAGACTAGGAAGCACCTCTCAGTTACGAGTAACCTTACAACCTCGCATGTTGAGCCAGGTGAGCAGTCATGACAAGATCGATATCACTCGTGATATCTTTGTCTATAAGCCCACCGCTGGCCATTTCGTACATAATTTCCATGGTCTCTTCATGTGTGCGCGTGTCGTGATAAGGACGCTTGGAGCCTACAGCCTCATAGATATCTGAACAGGCTATCAGTCTCGAAGGAAAGTCTAAGTCGTCTCCCTCTTTTCCAAAAGGATAACCCGACCCGTCAAGTTTTTCGTGGTGGCATGAGGCCCACTTGCAAATATTCTCAAATCCTGGAATCGTCGACAGCAAGTCATGGGTATGCAAGGCATGATTCTTGATGACATCAAATTCGGCAGCAGTGAGCTTGCCTGGCTTTTCCAGTATTTCCGTAGGAGTTTGAAGCTTGCCGAGGTCATGAAGTGCAGCTGCCAGGTATATCTGCGCACGGGTTTCGAGATCCAGGTTGTAATGTGCGCATAGATTCCAAACGATGTCGGCACTTTGCGTAGAATGCTCTTTGGTGTATTCAGATTTGTAGTTGACTATACGAGCCGTAAGCACCGCAATAGAAGTGGTGTCATTAATCGAAATGTCCCAAGAAGGAATTGCCTTTTCTGCGGTCTCGACTATCCTGTCATCGCGCAACGACAAGAGCATTTCTTCATCAAGAACGCTCAGCATGGCATCTGCGGCTCTCTTGGTGTAGCGTGTGCCTGTAAGCTCCTTGATATGTTGGTGTACCTCCGGCAAGCGGTCTGGGGGGATAGTTTGCAAATGAAACTCAACATCGACCATGTCTGCAATGGCAATCAGTTCCGCACCTAGCGAAAACTCGCCGTCGCGTCGCCTAAAAGGCCCATTTCCGTCGGGCTGCTCATGGTGAAAAAGAATATAATCACTTGCATCAGCCCTGAGTGGCAAGGTTCCTACATTACGTTGTCCGTATCGACAGTGTAAAACCAAATTGATATCCTGACCGGGGCCAGGACGTTCCGACAGAATATACTCAGTGAGAGCATTGTCGTGAAACATGGCGCAGGTAGTAATTGCAGAAATCTCATCTTCATCTAGGCCTAGATGACGTCCCATTGCAGCGCACAGAGTGGATATTCGCTTTCCGTGATTTGCGCTGCATCCCAATAGATTACTCTCAACAATGTCCAAGGCTGTGGAGATTGTTTTGACCAGTTCGTCCATTTTTACTAACATTTTCAGCCTCCCTTTCGTAAAACTAGTCCCTTGTAAAAAATACTATCCATCCGAAGATATGCGTGATCCAGACGCAATCTCGCTCTTACGCATAACGCCGTAAGCACGCTCAACAAGTGTGTGTATAGTATCGGTTTCATTAGCCATAGTTACCCCTATGGAAGCGGTAACAGAAAAATTATCTATTATTGAAGGCACATCCGACCCTTCGACCAAATATCGTATTTTATCGGCAAGCAAGGTGGCCTCGTACTCTTTTTTCACCTCAAACACTCCAATGAATCCTCTTTCCTGCCAATAGGAAAAGTGATCAGATGGTCTGATGTTGTAGAAAATGGATTTAAAAACGTTTTCTTGCAAGCAGGCTGCAACTTCTTCGCCATACTTTTCATTTACACTTTCTATACCATCAACGGTAAAAAACAGTACACAAAAATTATTCTGAGATCTCTTTAGATCATGAAGCTTGTAGGCTATATAGCTTTCTGCTTCTCCGTTGCTGGAGCTGCTTCCCGTTTGATTGCTAAAGGGGGTCGCGGGCACGATATTTGCCCTACAATAATCATGTCTGGTAGACATCCTGGGTGTAAATATTTCTACTGCACCAATAGTTTTGCCATTTTCCACAATGGGAAACACGTTGACATGAATGAGGATGCGGTAGCCATCTTTGTGTCTGAGGAACACTTCATCTTGCCGTTGTCTTCCGTCAAGAATACTGGCAAACAAAGGGCACCCCAAATTGCATAGAGCCCGCCCGTCGCAATCTATATGCTCAAGCAGATTGCTCTGACAGCACCTGCCCAAGATCTCATCAGCCTGGTAGCCAGTTATCTCTTCAGCAGCTTTGTTCCAGAAGGTAATCTGTCTTTCCGTATTTACAAAATAGACCCCATCAAGAAGGTTGTCTATTACTGTGAGATAAAGACTTTCCGGCTTTATCCCAAGTGCGCTTTCAGAAGTCTCGTTCAATCGTTACTCCATCTATTATGTTTGTCCTAAGGTGCAATTGCACGCTACCACTATTAACCAACCGTTATTACCGCAATTATCGCTAAATACCACCGCTTATTGACTCCTAGAGAAATATACAACAACTGCAAGGCAATAACAATACACAGTTGTGTGTCACTATTCCCACAAGTGCTGAAAGGTTGTTTTACGCACCACTTTGTCGGCATTTTGTACTACATAACGCTGTTTTGACACTGTTCTCGCTGTAAAAAGAGTCTTTAACATCCCCAGTCACCAATCACCCATGTAGCTCAGCCCGTGACACACCCCCTGAGCGTTACGAAGTTGAAAACTCCCCTGGAAAACTGAGTTCCCAGGGGAGTGGAGGCAATATTTGGCTAATAATGCTTCTGGCCAAAGACGATATTAGGTGCTGCAGTTGGGGCATAGGCCGTTAAAGCTCAGACTGTGCCCTTTGATTTCAAAGCCATGCATTTCTCTCAAGTCATCAAAGACATTGGGTAGTTGCGTGGATATGTCAAAGACCTGCTTGCAATTCTCACAAATGAAGTGGCAATGGTAGCTGCAGTTATGGTCGTAGTGTATAGAGCCATGGAAGCTCCCAATGTTGAGCAACTCTCCGTACTCCGAAAGCATGCTCAGGTTACGATACACCGTAGCCTTGCTAATAGATGGATGCTTGTCAACAACATACTCATAGACCTGCTCAGCAGTAGGGTGACTGGCAAGTTCACACACAGCATCAAGCACCAACTGTCGCTGAATAGTATTTCGTTTAACAGTCATTGCTTAGAAATATCTATCTAATAGACCCTGGAAAGCCATACCGTGACGTGCTTCGTCCTTGCACATTTCATGTACGGTGTCATGGATGGCATCAAGGTTGAGCTGCTTGGCCTTGGTGGCAATGTCCTTCTTGCCTTGCGTTGCGCCATGCTCGGCCATTACACGCATTTCGAGATTTTTCTTAGTAGAAACATCAACAACCTCGCCCAACAACTCGGCAAATTTTGCAGCATGCTCAGCCTCTTCCCAGGCAATTCTCTTGTAGGCCTCAGCAACCTCTGGATAACCCTCACGGTCTGCCTGACGGCTCATGGCCAAATACATACCGACCTCGGTGCACTCGCCCATAAAATTCTGACGCAGACCTTCAACGATCTCTGGGTCAGCATCCTTAGCTACACCAATTCTGTGTTCGTCTGCGTATACCAGACCCTCGCCAGCTTGCTCAATAAATTTGTCTTGAGGAGCGCTGCATTGCTTGCAGCTCTCGGGGGCACTTTCGCCCTCATGAACGTAACCACAAATAGTACAAATAAACTTGGCCATTATTACTCCTTAATAGTAATTGTTCCTAATAAATAACAAGTATTATAGATTCAATTTTAAGTTTGTCAAGTGAGGCGCAAAGAAATATCCGGGATATATTCGGGCTCTTGCTCAAGGGTAATACCAAATGTTGTTTTAACTCCCAAGACAACTTCGGCTTTAAAGAGCTCAAGGTCTTTGGGCGATCTAGCGCACAGATTGGTGACGACCAAAGCATTGTCAGGGTAGATTTGCATACCATGTGCACGGTAGGACTTGAGGCCGGCCATCTCGATAAGCCAGCCAGCTGAAAACTTTATTAGACCATCCGACATTTCCCAGTGCGGGGCACTCGGATGCAGTGCGAGCAGCTCGCGTGCTTCCAGATTGCCAACTACAGGGTTTTTGAAAAACGAGCCTGCGCTGGCGATTAACTGTGGATCAGGCAGCTTGCTACCCCGTATTGCAATCACAGCATTGCGTAAATTAACCGGAGAGAAGTCAGTGATGGAGAGAGTCTCCAAGTGCTCTGCCAAGGAGGGGTAAAATGGGGGAGCGAGCTGCTGCTTGCCTAAGCGCAGGGTGACAGAGCTGATTATGTGATGTCGAGTCTTGGGGTTTTTAAAGATGCTGTTGCGGTACGAGAATCTACAGTCCTCAGCCCGTAAAACAGAAAACTGGTTGGTATTAGTGTCGTAGGCTTCCAGTTCAACCAGGCTGTGAGCAATCTCTTGACCATAGGCTCCAACGTTTTGTATTGGTGTGGCTCCCATGTAACCAGGAATAGCGCTCATCGCTTCAACGCCGCTGAGACGAAGATTCACCAATCGCTCAACTGTTTCGTCCCAAATCTCGCCAGCGCCAATGCGGTAGAGAGCAAAGTTGCAGTCTTGACTCACCAGTTCAAAGCCTTTGATCCGGTTGAGAATGATAAGCCCATCGTAGTTGCCCTGTGCAATTACGTTAGAGCCTGCGCCCAAAACGAACCAGGGTATTCCCCTGTCTCGCGCATAGGAAACTGCGGCTACAAGTTCATTAGTGGAAGTAATTTCTACTACATACCTGGCGGTTCCGCCAAGGCGCATAGTGGTAAGTGAGGCAAGGGGGATATTTTCCTTGTAGTGCACTAATCACAACCTGTCGTTGGTTTAATTGAGCTGTACAAATTGCCCGGCATCGACTCGAAGGTCACAAGGTTTCGAGGGCGTACTCGTTGAGAGCTGCAACAGCAGCAAATACGATGCTCTGGCGCGCCTGGTAGGATTCGAACCTACGACCAACAGATTAGAAGTCTGCGACTCTATCCCCTGAGCTACAGGCGCACTGAGGGCTCATTGGGAGCGCAGTCTTGGCGTAACACCCTGCCTGCCTCCCAAGCGTTTACAAGTATAGCTGTTTATCTCAGGCTTTGCTGTGCCAGTTAGCATTGAATTGAATGCCGACTCAATGCTCCTGCCAAGCACAACTGAGAGCTTGAGGATTCTCATCTAGTGGATTCTTATCATAAATCAAACCGCTATAACCGCTATAATAGCTAGCTGTCGAGTGCGGGCGTGGCGGAATTGGCAGACGCGCCAGGTTTAGGTCCTGGTGAGGATTCCTCGTGAAGGTTCGAGTCCTTTCGCCCGCACCAAAAGTGTCAGATAGCTTAGCAGTTATCTGACACTTTTGCATAAGGCGAAATTACCTCATAAGCGGACTTTCTCAAGATTTCCCAAGGGAATCATCTGGCTCTCCTGTATTCGATTCTGCTGGGCTGCAGTAAAATCGAAGTATTGTAGTGAAAATAGTCCTCAAAGAAGGGCTAATAACAGATCATGGTGTAAAAATACACTACATAGGTTCTATATTAATGCAGTCAGTGGTAAAATGGGGTCATGAGTGCATTCATCAGCCATGAGTCAGCTTTAGAGTACTGGCGTAAACTACGTGTGATACCAGACGGTAGCATAAGGCAGCAAAAGAAAGTCCTGCTGCCAGAAAAGCCGCCTACTACCAAACAGGTGAAGCAAATCGGACTCACGCAGCCAGTTCATGTCATGTTCAGAAAAGCAAACACACGCTGGGTATCTCAGACGATGAGGCAGCATGTATTCTCAAGTGAAGTCGCTGCTGGTTGTTTCATTAAGGTTAAGAGCGATCTAGCAGTGAGCTCTCCCGAGTACTGCTTTCTTCAGATGGCAGGCACGTTGTCGTTAATAAAGCTTATTGAGCTCAGCTATGAGCTTTGTGGCGGATACTCCCTTCCTAACAAAAACGAGTTAAACCCTCCAGAGCGGGGGTTTTACCAGCGCAACCCTCTTGCAAGCTCAAAGAGCCTCTGCACTTTTGTAGAAAGGATGACTGGTCATAAGGGGCGTCAGAAGGCCAATCGAGCATTGCGCTGTCTTCAGGCTGACTCTGCTTCTCCCATGGAGACCAGGCTTACCATGCTTTTGACCCTGCCGTATCAGCTTGGCGGTTTTGGGTTGAGCGCCCCAACTCTCAACAGTCGTGTATACCCAGAGGGCGGCGCAAAAAAGGTCTCTCATAAAAGCTCATATGTCTGTGATCTGTTTTGGTCAGAAAAAATGCTGGCGGTTGAGTATGACAGCGAGCAGCACCACAGCAGCACAACAAAGATCTTTGAGGATGCCAAGAGGAGAAATGCATTGAATCGAATGGGTATCACTGTGGTAACTGTGACCAAGCAACAACTATATAACAGCGCGGAGCTGGAGAAGGTGGCAAGGATTATAGCCAGCTACTTGAGAAAAAGGCTGGTGCTTAAGAATCCAGGATTTGCCCAGGCTCATCGTGCATTACGTGAGGAACTGTTTGAGCCCTAGCGAAAGGAGAGTAATGGATAACACAAGATTGGACGCTGTTTTGCTTGCTAAGAAAGGCGTTGAGAAGGACTTCAAGGCAGAGTGGGAATGGTGGCGGTACCTGATTGATGGCAAGATGTTTGCTGCTTTGCTTCGCCCTTCGGCCCAATATGACCCAAAGTATGCCGAGCGGGATCTTCTCACTTTGAAGTGTGACCCATTGTATTCTGAGCAGCTACGGGCTGAGTATTCCGACATACTTCCAGGCTTCTATACCGATAAGCGCAACTGGATTTCTATCAGGTTCGATGGCGCTGTGCCTGACGAGCTTATTGTGGAGCTTTGCGAACACTCGTACCAGCTGGTGCTGGCAAAACTCACCAAGAAACGACAGTGTGAGATAAATGAGCTTGAATGACTTAACTCAGCAGGTCGGCAGCGGGATTAACTTCCGCGTTGCAAGGTACGCTCAGTTGCGGGACAAAGGGGTCGGAGCTGGCGTCACTACAAGCGTAGAATGGGACAGCAGCCCTGTCAGGTTCTGATTCAAACCACTACCTCCCTCAAAAAAGAAGCTGTTTACTCATATTGTTTTGACTTAATAGCAGGGGCAGTTTCGTAGTAGGCAAAGGCAATGAAGGCTGCAATGACGATACAACAGGCAGCAAATATCAAGGGTGCCTGGAGCCCAAAGGTATCGGCGAGTCGACCGGCTATGGCTACGCCAATTACACAACCACCAATTTCACCAACCATTTGCACACTTGAGATGGCGGTAGAAGTGTACTTAGTGTCTATTGACTCGCCAATAACTGCTGCTTGATACAAGGCGTAGACCCCTGATCCACTCCAACCTACAAACACACAAAGAGCAATGGCAAGAGGCGAAGTAAAGTACAGCAGGCCAAGAGGCGACACCACACTTAACAGGGTAAACATGATAATCATTGGCTTGCGGCCAAAGGTATCCGACAGGCTGGGAACCACAACGCCCCAAACAACTGCGCCCACGCCAAATGCTGCCATTATTAAACTCCAAGTAGCGGGCTCAAAGCCTTTGACAACCTCGAGGAAAGAAGGAGCAAAGGTCAGTATTCCTACATTCCAGGTCATGATAAAGCTGCTAAAGACCAGAGAAGTTATCACATTTCTGTTCTTAAATATGACAAGGCTGTCTTTTAAAGAGGTCTTTACATCTTGCGCAACTAAACCAACTCCTTGGCTCATGTCAGGCTCTTTAAGCACCCTGAGCACGAGGAAGGCAACAATCACGCCAGGAATAAAGGTGAGAAAGAAGGTAATTCTCCAATTAAATGCCATGCATAAGGCAACAAGAAGAACTGGGGCAATCAGGTTGGCAATGATGCCCATGGAGGTCGTTGATATGAGCCCCATGTTGAGGCCTCTGCGTTTGGGAGTCGATTGAGCCATGGCAAAAGCTTGAACAAGGGGAAAAGTTGGACCATACAATAGCCCCATAAGAAATCTGATGGCAATGAACATAACAAGACCATTGGATAGGCCTGTTAAAAAGGCGCATACGGAGGACAAAAGCGTGAGGGCACCAAGCATGCGCTTCTTGTTGGCAGTGAGATCAGAAAACATACTCCCAAAAAAGCCAGAGAGTGCCCACGCAAGCGCAAACACAGCCATGGTGAGACCCAAGTCGGTATAGCTCAGCTGTAGATCCGACTCAATAAATGGCCAAAGATTTGCAATGGCAAATCGGTCAAACATGGCAAAGCCAAAGCAGAGCATACAAATAGCGACCATTTTATTTTCGTATGATAGAATCTTTTTCATCCCCGCAACCTTTCTAGGTTAACCACTATTGCAATCTTACTCCTATAAGAAATGAGTTGCAATAAAGCTCAATATTCATCGCAAAAAAAACACATTTGCCGTTACTGTACTTTGCACACTTCTGTCATTGCGCAACGATTTGCGAAGCAAAACCGTCTTTGCAGGCCTATGAGACCCTGCAACATCACTTTGCGACGAACAGGATAACAAAGTGGGCGCTAACAGTAACCATTTGTCAAGGTGCCTTGCGCTGGCAACAACGAGCACAATTAAGCCCAACTAGGCTGAATTACCACGCATTGTGCAGGGTTATAGTGGCTAAGTACTAGCCATGCTTGTTTGACTCTGATTCAGAGTAGTTTGGCAAAGCGCAAAGCTTTAACACGTCAAAAGACTATGAATACTTTATCACTAAAAAACTGTCAAGCAAGTATAGATGCCACTGCTAAGCTATCAATTAAGCATATTACTTTCAATAGTTTTACTTTAGCCTCTTCTGCTATTTGTTCATGGCATTATCAACCGGGATATCAATCGTCAAAAGAAAACCTCCCAGGTGCTCTTTCCTGGGAGGTTAAATCTTGTTGCCATGTTGAGGCTAGTCGAGCTCTGCTAATACCTTTTCGATGGCAGCGAGCTTATCTTCGGTCATCTTGGCCTGGGGGATTTTGCCCAGTTTATTAAAGGACATTCCGCCTACAAGCTTCATCTTGGGGTCGGTAGCAAAACCGGGAATGATCTTATCAATCGCCTCTTTTGCTTCGGGACTTTTTCTGATTTCTTTAATGGGAGTGTCAAGTGTAAATGCCATAAGTATTCCTTCCTGCACCGCAGCCTATCTGTGAATAACAGTGATTCACAGTACGGCTGATATCTAAAAATGAAGATGACAGGTAATGCATCCTTACAAATCATATTGTAAGCCAGAATTGACCAAAGTCAAATTACAGTTTTATCAACTCATGTTCTTGCCAGCAATGGCCGCGCGCGCAAGCATCTTCAATATACCTACACAAAGAATAATAGCCTGTGGTATTATAGGTGGAGCTATAGAAAGGGGTACTACTTTCTACCGTCGGTTACTTTTTGCAGGCGTACTCCATACATACTTCGGAGACCTATGAGCTATCTGTCCAGCAAAACTGCACCACCGCTTCTGCCTTCTCGCATTGTATCTTTGAGCAGGCGACGAGTCGATTTACGCCAGGCGTATGAAAAAAGGCTTACCATGGTAGTTTCTATTGCTGGTGCTGGCAAGACTACCTGTTTGGGGCAAATGTATCAGCAGGCACAAAACTCTGGACTCAAGGCTTTTTGGCTTACCTTAGACCAAAGCGACAACGAGCCAGTCAGGTTTTGGAGTTCTTTTTTTGCTACATTAGAAGAGCTGGGGATTACACTTCCTGACTCTCTGTTGGCCAGCCTGATAAAAAACCCACAAGCCAGAATCAATGTGCTTAAAGAGGCAATGGGTCAGATTGCGTCTGCTCAGACAAGCATACTTTTGGTTCTTGACGACTATCAAGTCATCGACAGCAAGGCTATTAATGAGGGGTTAATCTTTTGGGTAGAACACATGCCTGCCAACATGCATATTGCTCTGGCAAGCCGTCGCATACCCGCATTTCAACTTTCGCGCTTAAGGGGGCAAGACCAACTCTTTGAGATACACTCAAGCGAACTCTTCTTTGATTTTTCTGCTACAGTTTCCTTTGTGAGGCACGTCAAGGGCATCTCTGCTTCTGATGATGCAATTCGCGAGCTGTATGAACTAACTAATGGCTGGACGGCAGGTCTGCAGATCGTTCTTTCCGAGCACCTTAAAGGGGAGGCTGTGGCAGGAGCGTCATTGGTCTCACCAAAGGCAGCCCGGCACCTCAGAGAGTATATTGCTGAGGAGATTCTCTATCAACTGGACTCATCGCAAAGAGAGTTCTTGTTTAGCATCGCGCTCCTCAACAGGTTTTCCATTGACCTTTGTCAAGAGCTCACCAGCTTGCAGCAGAGTAAGCAAAACGTTGACTCTCTCGTGCAAAGTGGCCTCTTTATCTCGCAGCTGGATGAAGCAGGGGAGTGGTATCACTTCCATCCATTATTCCTTGAGGTCTTAAGGCATCAACTTAAAAGCATCAAACCCAGTGTTATCAGGGAGCTGTATCTAAGAGCCAGTGAGTGGATGGAGCAGCAAGGCTTTCTTGATGAAGCAATTGAGTACGCTTTATTGGCCAAGGATGACGATAGAGTCATCAGGCTGTTTGAGCGCACTTTGCTCGAGGCCTTTAATAAGCTGGATGGTGAGTGGTTCGTGCTTAATGAGTCAAAACAGAGGGTGTGGTTACAATCGCTTTCTAAGGAGCGCTACAAGGAGAGCCTGCCGTACCTTTTGCTCAACGCCTGGAGCAACTTTGTGGCTTCCAGGCCGCAGGAGAGCATGACGTATTTGCAGCTCGTCAACGAAAATCTCGAGCAAATGTGCAGTGACAAGAATGACCCCATCATTCCCCTGGGAGTTAAGGAGATAGTGGTTACCATTGAGGCTGGCAATGCCAATATGGCTGGTGATTATCGACACGCAATCATGCTATCGCGCAACAGCCTAGATCACATGCAAGGCGGGAGCGTCTGGTTTAAGGTAACCCTTCTGTGCCTTTTGGGTCAAGCGCTGGCGCGTGTTGGTGAGACTGATGAATCGCTCAGGATCTATTATCAGGCAAAGTCGGTAGCCACCGCATTTGGCGGAAGACAGCTGGAGCAATTCTGCTCCTACGAAATAGGAAAGCAGCATTATCAGCAAGGCCACCTTGGTCTCGCCGCAGATATTTGGCAAAGAGCAATCTCTTCGTATGAGGGAGCAGGATCGCTCGAATTCTTTTCTATGGGCCTCTTATACCTTGGCCTTGGAAACCTCAACACTTTCAGGGGGGATATAGACGACGCAGAATTTTACTTAGAAAAAGCACGTTCAATTTTGCCGCAGTCTAACAATCTGTATTGCCATTTGGAGTTGCAGGTTGCGCTTGCGTATTACTATGAGGCTCAGGGGCGCCACATCGAAGCACTCAATATCATTGCTGCTGCCTCTGAATTGGCAATCTCAAGTTATAGCGAGGTGATTCGTCGCAATTCTGCATGGGAGACCTTTGTGTGTTACGCAAAGATTGCTCTTACTTCGGGCGACTCATACACAGCGTCAACGGCACTTGCTACCCTAAACGAATACATAGTTGCCGACGATTCATACTACCGCCTTCAAGCTTTGCTGGTATACGCAGGCTTTCTCAAGGAGCTCGGCAGCACAGAAGAGACACTTAAGGTGTTGGCGGATGTTAACGTAGATGCTCAAAGAACCGGATACCTGGGAATTGCCATAGAAGCCATGACCATGAGAGCCCATTGCCTCAGCTCCCTTGGACAACTGGATGCCGCCACGCTTGAACTCATGTTAGCGCTTGATGCAGCAGGGGAGGGCGGCTACCTCAGACCCTTCCTCGTTGGCAGTACTGTTGTTGGAGAACTGCTCTACAGAATACTGCATGAGCGCAAGGGTCAAAGTGGGCTACTCAAGAAGCGCCGTGCACTCTGCAGGCACATACTCAACGCACGGCAAAAGCAAAATCGCGAGGCTGAGTCTGACCTCCTTAAGTCCAGGGTCAACCTTTCCAGGCGCGAAGAAGACATACTGAGCTTGCTGGAACAAGGACTCACCAAGCAAGAAATATCTGAGAAGCTACATGTTTCGATAAATACCGTCAAGACTCATGTCAAGAATATCTATCGCAAGCTCGAAGTGCATGACAGAGCTGCTGCCGCCCAGGTGGCTAATAGGAACGCCAAACAAATTCACCCCCTCATATCACCCCCTGGGTGATAGAGATTGTGTTAGTCAAGATCCTATAATCTCTCAATACATCCATTCTTAGATGGGAGATGACCGTGGCTACTAAAACCCCCATGATTAAGCTCAATCCCAAGATGATTCAATTTCTTAAAACTCAAGATTTAAGTGGGATGATTCGCTTATCCAACCTCTTTGCTCCGCAGGTATTTGCCAACTTCTTTCCAAAGCTGAGCTCAAAGCAGCAAGCCGCTCTTAACAAAATCATGCCTGTGGGCGGCACGAAGCGTCTGTACATGAAGCTGGAAGGAACGCTGACTCCACCTATTGTCATGCAGTTGTCTCAGCCCATGGTAATGAGCGTTATGTCAGAAGAAGCAGTAAAAGCCGAAGGCATCAAGGGTCTCAAGATACACATAGATGACCTGCCGGCGATGATAGACAGCGTAAGTGGGTCGGGTGATATATTTGGCGCACTCAAGGGCCTCAAGGGGCAAACAGCTGCTGTGCTGGGTCTTATGACGACCTTTGCGCCGATGGTATCGCTTGGCCCTTCCGAGATGAAGGACATGCAAGCCAGAGCCATGGAGCATTTCAAGCCCGTATTGAGATTCCTGCCCACGTAGTTCATATGTGGCAAGGTGCAATTCTTGCCCCTTGTTTGTAAAAGTAAGTTTTCAGTGACCTAAATACGATAATTAGTATTCGTAGCGAAACTACTGTTCTAAGCAGAAAGGAGGAAGCTTACTAAGGCAACCTTGACAGGTGATGCAAGTATCAGTTAGTAAATCAGCACGTTCCTCAAAAGGAGGTTAGTATGGCAGAGAATTATGATGTAGTCATTGTTGGAGCTGGTCCATCCGGTACCATTGCGGCAAAGAAGGCCGCTGAAGGTGGATGTAAGGTAGTAATGCTTGAACGCGCAGCAGTTCCAGGACAAAAGAACATGTCTGGAAGCTATTTCTTCAAGTCTTACATGGAGGAGCTATGGCCAGGCTATAATGCCCAAGACTTTAACAAGGGGCATGTCAAACTTGGTGGAGCAGCAATCCTCTACAACCTTGACAATGATCACACGAACTATGGCATGATGGTACAGCCAGGCTGGGAAGCCATGCAAGAGATGCAGACCATCTTCCGCAACGAGACCGATCCCTGGATTGCAGAACAAGCAGTCAAGTCAGGAGCAGAACTGGTGTGCGCTACCGTAAGCGACATCATCTGGGATGGCGATCGAGTCATTGGTGTTAAAACCGACAAGGGAGACTACATGGCTCCCATCGTATTGGAGTGCTCTGGTCTTCACTCCATCCTCGGCACCAGATCTGGTTTGACCAACTGGGGCCCCGACAAGATCATGTTGGGCCTCAAATATATCTACAAGGGAGACCCCGAAGAGCTCCGTAAGATGATGAACACCTACTGGGATGACAATGGCGACGAAGTCGACTATGGCGCATTTCCCATCATGGCCGGTAACAATCCTGAGTTCTGGGGTGCCCACGTAGTGGTTGAGCCTGGACGCGACGGCATTATCAACCTCATCATCTATCAGTGCCTCCAGGAGATGATGGACAACAGAACCAACATCCACCAAAGAGCACAGTGGCTTATTCAGCTTGCACCTTATAAGAATATCATTGACGCTTCTGAGTTCATCTATGTTAACTTCCACTGCCTCGCCTCGGGCGACCTGGTTGGATATGCTCCTAAGAGCTACCTGCCAGGCCTGATGGTTTGCGGAGATGCAGGCGGCTTTGCTCAGCCTATGGATAACTTTGGTGCTAACTGTGCTCAAGCACAGGGTGTCATTGCTGGTGAGCTTTGCGCAGAGATGAAAAAGGCTAATGACTACTCTGAAGAGATGTTTGCTCAATACGAAGAGCGCTGGAAAGAGACCTGGATTGGTCGCGATAATGTGCCTGAGCTTAACAACATCATGCGCAGCGGCGCCCTTGATGTCATCATGGAAGCCATGGATAAAAACTTCAAGAGCTTCTTCAAACTGAAGTTTGAGAACAAGGCTTATATCGACATCGTACAGGCGAATATACCGTTCATGATTCCCGTTATGGGCGAGGTTCCCATCCTTATGAGCGCCATGAAGGGCATCTCAAGAATGGGAATCAAGCAGGTTAGCGATATGATGGCCCTCTTGGCCGATGATTAGGCAACCGCTCATCAGACTACATTTCGAAAGGAGTTCCTTATGGGAAAAAAGGATTGGTATAGAGTTGACCCCGGTATCGTTGAAGGCAGGATGTCCCCTGCAGAAGTGCGCGATATTATTGACGGAAAATTTGAGATGATCCCCAAGACTAAAGAGCACATCAAGGTGGATCAAGACAGGTGCATCGGTGATGCCTGTGCAATTTGCGCTTCGTGCTGCCCCTCTGGCTCGTTTGAGATGGTAGACGGCAAGGCATACTGGAAATACGGCATGACCCACTGCCTCGAGTGTGGCATTTGCCAATACGTATGCTCTGTTGCAGCCATCGACTGGTCATATCCAGAAGCCGGCACTGGCGTTATCCTTAAGTGGAGCTAATACATCTGCTTATCTTAACGATTGAGTTGCGATTATTTGCAACGAAACAACGAATGAGGGCAGCCCCTGCGGCTGCCCTCATTTTGTACGGTGCGAGCTTGCGTTTAAACACGCAGCACCACAATGAGACGCTGTTAGCCTATACTTACCCTGGTAGCTTTAGAGGGTTTTAGAGAGTTGACGCGCTCGTTACTAGCAAAAGAGGGAGCATAACCACATGGTTCTCAGCAAGGCAATAGAGGATATCCGAGATCACCAAGGCTTCATCTGCGACATGGACGGTGTTTTGTACCATGGAGAGCAATTACTTGATGGCGTCAGGGAGTTTGTACTGTGGCTAGAAAACAGTGGCAAGCGCTACCTGTTCTTAACCAATGCCAGCAGTTATACGCCATTAGGGTTAAAACAAAGACTTGCGCGTATGGGGCTCGTAATAAATGAGTCCAAGTTTTATACCAGCGCCCTGGCAACTGCGCAGTTCCTCAACAGCCAGGCACCCGGTTGCTCAGCTTATGTCATCGGAGACTCTGGTTTGCATCATGCCTTAAACGAGGTTGGAATCAGCATGAACGAGGTTAATCCCGATTATGTTGTAGTAGGAGAAACCCGCGATTATAACTATGACAAAATCACCCGCGCCATAGCCTTTGTGCGAAACGGCGCAAAGCTTATAGGTGCCCATCCTGACATGACCAGCCCCAGCGAAGATGGCTTGATACCGGCAGCTCGAGCCCTTGTAGCTCCCATCGAGTTGGCAACAGAGCGAAAAGCCTACTTCGTAGGCAAGCCAAACGCCCTTATGATGCGCACCGGACTCAGAATGCTCGGAGTTCACTCGTCAGAGGCAGTCATTATTGGCGACCGCATGGATACCGACATAATTGCAGGAATAGAAACCGGCCTCACTACGGTATTGGTTCTCTCTGGGGTAACTTCGCGTAACCGCATCAAAACCTTTCCCTACCGTCCCATGTACGTCCTGGATAATGTTGGGAAGATCGTTGGAAAGTAGATGGTTCATGGTATGCAGCCTGGCACCCTACATATCTTTCACGTAATCAACGTAGGCAAATGCAAAAGAGTTGGAGCGGCAGACGGGACTCGAACCCGCAACAATCAGCTTGGAAGGCTGATGCTCTACCAATTGAACTACTGCCGCTTATTACTGCAAACGATACTGTAAAGGAACTCATCAAAAATTTCAATGGCTTAACTGAGGTGAGTCATGCACTTGAGCGATTTTGTTATACTATCCTCTTGGAGAAAACGGTTTTTACTTACCTATACAAGGAGTTTCCATGCAGCAGTATGACCCTCATTTTATTGAGGAAAAGTGGCAAAAGATCTGGGATAAAAACGACATTGACCTCATGCAGCCCGATAATGAAAAGCCACCTTATTACGTTTTAGAGATGTTTCCATATCCCAGCGGCGATGTGCACATGGGGCATGTAAGAAACTACTCAATTGGAGACGTAATCAGTCGCTACAAGCGCATGCAGGGGTTTAATGTTTTACACCCAATAGGCTGGGACTCCTTTGGATTGCCTGCCGAGAATGCTGCTATCAAGCAAAACTCCAGTCCCCAAAAATGGACTTACGAGAACATCGATAAGCAACGTGCCTCGCTTAGGCGCCTGGGATTTTCATATGATTGGTCTCGAGTGGTTATTACCTCAGATGCCGATTACTACCAATGGGGACAATGGATCTTCCTTAAGTTTTGGGAGATGGGTTTGGTTGAGCGTCGGTCTTCGCCAGTCAATTGGTGTCCAGACTGCAATACGGTTTTGGCTAACGAACAAGTCTTAGGAAACGACGGACACTGCTGGCGCTGCAAAACCATCGTTGAGAAGCGTGAGCTTGAGCAGTGGTACTTCAACATCACCTCATACGCCGATGAGCTCCTGGAAGATCTGGATGAGCTCAAGGGCTGGCCTGAGCGCGTCAAGCAAATGCAGGCAAACTGGATAGGAAAAAGCACGGGTGCCAATGTGGTCTTTACCCTTTGTGATGAAAATGGCAATGCAACGGATGAGACAATTACCGTGTTTACCACACGACCCGACACCCTCTTTGGCTGCAGCTTCTTCTTGCTTGCCCCCGAACACCCCTTGGCTTTGCGTTTAAGCAAGGGCACGGAGTATGAAGCAGCTGTCAACACGGTGCGTCTATCGGTAGAAAAGGCAAGCTCTGTTGAACGCGAAATGACCGAGCGCGATAAGAACGGAGCCTTTACAGGGCGATATGTCATTAACCCGGTCAGCAACCAAGCAGTGCCTATATGGGTGAGCGATTACGTGCTTATGGAATACGGAACAGGGGCGGTCATGGCCGTGCCGTCTGGAGATCAACGCGATTTTGAATTTGCAAAGAAGTATGGGCTGCCTATCCCGCCCGTTGTGGTATCAAAGGATGATCCACTACTCGCAGAGCTTGCCAATCAAACCGACACCAGGCTGCTGGATGTACCTTGGGATGAGGCGTATACGGGCAGTGGGTTTATGGTGCAAAGCGGCGAGTTTACCGGGCTGGCTGGCGGCAAGGACTCTGAAGGATCAAGTGCGGTCATTAATTGGTTGAGCGAGCGAGGCCTCGGAAGCGCGTCGGTTAACTTTCGCTTACGCGACTGGCTCATCAGTCGTCAGCGTTACTGGGGCAATCCAATTCCAGCCGTTCATTGTAAACACTGTGGTATAGTGCCCCTCCCTTACGAGGATCTGCCGGTCATCTTACCTTTGGATCTAGACGTAACCGCTGGTGAGAGCTTAGCTGATCACAAGGAGTTCTGTGAGGTGAACTGCCCTTTATGCAGACAACCTGCCAGGCGCGAGACTGATACCATGGACACCTTTACCTGCTCAAGCTGGTATTACCTGCGTTATGTGGACGCTCATAATAAATCGCTGCCCTTTGATGGAGACACTGCGGATAAGTGGCTGCCAGTTGATCAGTACATAGGAGGCATAGAGCACGCCATCTTGCATTTGCTTTACTCGCGCTTCTTTACCAAGGCACTGCGTGATGCGGGGCTTCTCGGTAGTACGGGTGCGCGCAGCCTCTTGCAACTCGGTGAGCCCTTTAAGAACTTGCTCACCCAAGGTATGGTCAAGCTTGATGGCGAAACAATGAGCAAGTCCAAAGGCAACGTAGTACCCCCCGAAGACATGATTGCACGCTACGGTGCCGACACGCTCAGGGTCTATATCCTCTTTATGGCGCCGCCAGACAAGGATTTGGAATGGAGCCAGGAGGGGCTCGAAGGCATCTGGCGTTTTTTAAACCGCGCATGGCGTAGTGTCTATGACTTGTTGGGAGAGTGTGTTGTAGACTCCGAAAACAATGTGCTCTCCATCTACGATCAAGATCTCACCTCAGCAGATGCCGACTTGCGAGGACAAGACCTGAACCGAGACATCCATCGTGTCATTGGCAAGGCAAAAGACGACATAGAGCGCTTTAACCTCAACACAGCCATAGCGGCTATTATGGAGCTGTTGAACTCGGTGAGCGCCTACATCAAGCTGCCACGAGAACTGCGCAACGAAGAGCTTTGTAGACGCGCAGCTGAAGCGCTTACCTTGCTACTGGCCCCTATGGCACCCCATATTGCCGAGGAGCTATGGTGTGTGGTGTTGCAAAACGAAAGGAAGGGCAGCGTGCATGCACAAGCCTGGCCTGCTCATGACCCAAGTCAGGCGCAGGCCACAATGGTTGAGCTGGCTGTGCAGGTAAACGGCAAGGTGAGGGCGAGAATTACGGTTGCACAAGATGCCAACGAAGCAGAAGTTAGGACAGAGGCTCAAGCGGCCGTTGCTACCCTTCTTGATAATGCTGAGCCACGTAAAATTATTGTGGTAGGTGGCAAGCTGGTCAATATCGTAGTTTGAGCTGACCAGCTGAGCTGAACGCTGCGATGCTTTGGTAACTCCTTTGGCCATCTCAAAACATCAAGGAAGTGTTGTTTTAGTGTTACGGATTTGTAGCGTAATGAGCCTCAGGCTGCTTGCGTGCCGCTTTTTGATAAAATATGGGTCTGCGTGGGCGTTTGGCGCAGCGGGAGCGCGCTTCCTTCACACGGAAGAGGTCGCTGGTTCAAATCCAGTAACGCCCACCAGAGTTTTCGCAGGTAAATCGCATAAAGAGTCATCTACCTTCCCACCTTCAACCACAAACGAGAATAAAATTTCTACAAAACTTCTACAAATAGTATGCAGAAGCGCATTAAAAGTTGACAATCTTGCCCATTTTAAGGGGCTTCATTTCCAATACTTTGCCCATGATTGCTGCTGCTTTCACATCATCTTCCCTCTGTGCATGGGCGTACAGGTCGAGGGTGATTCCTGTGGAGGCGTGGCCTAGACGGGCAGATACCGCCTTAATGTTCAACCCACTGCTCACCAAGAGAGTGGCATGGGTATGCCTTAGTTCGTGGACTTTCAACCCCTCAAAGCCATGCTCAGTGGTAAAGTCTCTCCACCAACGTCCGTAGTTGTCGGGGTCTGAATACTCGGCATTGCTGTCAGTCACCACGGGCGTACTGCCGCCTACCTCTGTGCCGTGCTGTTGGTAGTACTCAGTCTGCGTACTTTTCCAACGCCTGAGTTGTTCGATGGTGCCAGCATCAATGGACACGGTGCGGAGCCCAGCTTTTGATTTGGGTGCCTTGGTTGTGCGGTCTTTCTGTAGCGTGTGCCTGATTTCAATGTGGCCATGAACAAGGTCTATGTTCCCCCACGTCAGTGCCAGCATCTCGCCACGTCTCATACCGGTTGCCAGCACAATTCTTGCACCGGAGATTCTTGCTAGTTGGAGGATACTATCAACCTCGCGGCTGCGGCTCAAGGCTCTTTCATTGGCGTTAAAAGCCTGTAGCAGCCTGCCAACCTCCTCTTTGCTCAGTGCCTTGCGCTTAGTCTCAAGGGGAAGCTGCGGACGCTCTACGCGCTCACAGGGGTTGTACATGAGAATGTCATCATTCACCGCCAGCTTGAGGATACTGTGGAGTACAAGACTGGCAGTCTTTATCATATGAACTCCCAGTTTGTCCTCTACCTTCATATCTGCGTAGGCCGTCCTGATATTATGAGGGGCTATCTCTTTGAGTGGCGTGTCCTCAAAGTAACGGTTCAAGTGTCGTATTGCGTAATCCTCCTTTGCCATAGTAGAAGCTGCATACCTTTCAGATGATATACGTGTCTCGTGCCATTGAGCAGCGTACTCCCCAAAGGTCACCTTGTCTGCATCTAAGCGCAACCCTCCTTCCAGTTCTCGCCGAAATTCCTCGCGGGCTCTCACCGCGTCAGCCTTGGTGCCCTTAACAGTTCTGGTTGCCTGTCGGTACTTCTTTGCTTTCTTATCGTAGCCGAGGGAGAAGCGTATTTCCCATGAGTACTTGGAAATCTTCCGTATTGTTCCTGCTCCTTTTATCTTCATAGCGCTGTCCTCCTTTCATGTCTTTTGTGTTGATGGTAATGACTTGCCTACTACATAGTTGCTCTGCGTCTACAGTATCTCCTTTCACTTGTTTACCTGAGAATACAAGGTTAATCTTCAATAGCTCGGCCAGACCCAGTGCTCTCGATTGCTTCTTGCATATCAGCGATACCGGGGAATTGGTAGGGGCGGGCATTGTTGTTGCCCTGCCATCGAAGTTCTCGGGCTCTTAACTCACGAGCAGGCTTGAACTGCATCTCTGGCTCAGAGGTTTTCGCAAGCCGCTTCAGCTCATTGCTGTACTTTTCTATGTGAGATTGGACACAGGCTATGCGAGGTTGGCCACCTGCTGATCCTGTGCGGATACGGTTTACCACTTTGCCGCATACAGGACACAGGCCGGGAGATTGCGTCTTGGTGACGGATGCCAGCGAGTGCCACGCACCCTCAAAGCCCTGCGGTTTTCTGAACTTGGGCTTGCCCTCAAACGTACCGATATAACTTGGCCTTGAAAAATAGTTTGCAATCAAGTGCCCCAAAAGTAGCACGAGTTTGCGAGAGTCACTGTCGATGAACTCTTCTCTACTTTGGGCGAAGAGCGTGAATACCTGATTGCTGCTGTCAAGGTGTTCTCGCGTGCCCTCTATTAGGTGGCACTCTTCCTCATATTCACTCGGAATATCCAAGGGTGAAACATCAGCACCTCTGGCATTGTTCATGTCTAGAGGCAATAGTACCTTGATTTCAATATGGAAAAACTCACCACTCCAAGACTTGCTCAAGAAAAGCTCTGCGAAGTAGTTAATATCAGAACGGCTGGCCAGCCCGTTTCCGTAGGCGATAAGGCTGGCTACTCTATACAGGCATTCGCATTGAATGGCGGCTTCGTCCAAATGCAACTTCTGTAACCCCGTAAGCTCGGGCACATCTACTATAGCCTTAATGTATTCCTCAGGGGTGAGCGCATTGGCTGGTTGGGCAAAATCAGATTTCTGCTCTGTTGTCATGGTCTCTCCTTTACAAAGTACCACGCATTAAAATTTCTGAACGCTAGATGAATCTCGCAAAAGCTAAAGAACCGATATGGTAAATTGTAACTATAATTGTAGTGATGGCTGAGCAGGTCGTCAAGGAAAAGATAGGAGGAAGAAGAATGCTGAGGCTGCGAATTGAGAGACAGAGGTTAGGGGTCTCTCAGGCGAGGTTGGCTGCTGCCACTCAAACAATGCACCCCTCAAGTATCGCTCAGATTGAGGCGGGCAGGAAGCCGGGGTTCAAGCAGAGACATCTGTTGGAACAGGCAATGAGAGAAAAGGGATGGCAAGGAAAGGGCGACTTGTTTGAGGAGGTGTTAGATGAAAGCCCTTGAAGGTTATCCTCCGTTCCTGACAGTCAAACAAGCAGCGGGGGTCATGCAGGAATCGGAGAACACGATAAGGCGCTGGTGCAATGAGGACATTCTGCCTGCTGTGAAGTTTGCAGACGGTGGACACTGGCGCATAGTAAAGATAAAACTTGAGGCCATGATTGAAAAAGGAGAGTATCAAGATGTTTGATGTTACTGAGATAAATGAAGAGACCGCCTCGGACAAGGCAGCCTCCTCAGAACTGTTCGACTGCGCGAACACTGAACAGTTTAACAAAACCACTGGCAATGCACCAGACCTGAAAGCTGCCGCGCTGGAATATGCGAGGCAAGGATACCCTGTATTTCCCTGTGTCACCAAAGGCAAAAAGCCGTTAACAGCAAATGGATATAAGAACGCAACCACTGACCCTGAAACAATAGAGAGATGGTGGTCGTGGAATCCAACGGCCAACATTGGACTTGTAACCAACAACATGTTAGTTGTTGATATTGATGGAGAATTGGGCGCAGAATCCTTGGCAGCCTGGGAAGCTATACAGGGCACCCTTCCTGAGACCGCCACAGCCCGTACGGGCGGCGGTGGAAGCCATCGCTTCTACAGGGTAAAGGAGCCAGTTAAGTGCCGTACAGCCGCCCTAGAAGGCGTGGACATCAGAGCGGACGGTGGGTATACCATTGTAGCTCCATCAATCCATCAAAGTGGTGCGGCCTATGCATGGAAGATACCGCTTGAGCAAATCGCCTATGCGTCCGAGGCTGTCATCAAGCTAGCCACTCATAGGAGTACGAAGAAGCCTGTTGATTCCTTGCCCGAGGGAAACCGGAACTCTGGCCTTACAAGCTTGGGCGGTAGACTGCGGGTTCGCGGAGCCAGCGATGTGCTCATACATGAGGCTCTTCACGAGGCCAACAGAGTGCACTGCACGCCACCTCTGGGGCAAGAGGAAACGCAAGGTATTGCTGATAGCATAACTGGTTATCCTAAGGGTGAGCTTGCAGTCGACCACACAGGTGCTGGTTTATCTGAGCGGTATGCTGCTCGGTATTGTGGCCTTGCCTGTTACTGCCCTGCTATTGGCTGGCTCGTCTATAACGGTATTGTGTGGCAACGCTCAGACCTTGAAGCCTTGCAACTTATGGATAGCCTCACTCGAGATATGCTGGTAGATGCTAACACCCAGCTTGCACTTGCACACGATGGACTGGCGCAAGCCGAAATAGATGGTAACAAAGAAGCAAAAAAGGAAGCAGGGGATAAGCTAAAGAGGGCAAGGGAATATCGCTCCTATGCCCTCAAGTGCAGAAGCACATCAACCATGAGTGGTGCACTAAACCATGCGAGATGCCATCTTGCAATAGATCTTGGCCAACTTGATAACGACCCCTATTTACTTAACACACCGACAGGAACAGTGGATTTGAGGACGGGGATTACCAAGCCTCACAATCCAAAGGACTTCTGTACCAAAGTAACGGCGGTAGAGCCAGCAGACAGTGAGGAAGATATGCTCCTGCAAGACTTTCTGTCGTTGATATTTTCCGGAGACAGAGAGCTGATGCACTATGTCAAAGTTGCTTTGGGCTCAGGACTTATAGGTAAGGTCTTTGAAGAAGCCATGCTCTTGGCATACGGTGACGGTTGCAATGGCAAGAGCACCCTGTTCAATACTGTGGCGAATGTAATAGGTTCTTACAGTGGCAAGTTCCCCGCAGAGGCTCTGACTACCAAGGGTAAAAGTGCCAGACACGACCTAGCAGAATTATTGGCGGTCAGGCTTGCCTTTGCCGCCGAGACTGAGGAAGGAATGCGACTATCCAATTCGGTTCTCAAGCAGATTGCTTCCACGGATAACATATCGGCAGAACGTAAGTTCCATGACCCATTCGATTTTGACCCTTCACACTTGATGGTCCTGTCTACCAATCATCTGCCCAAGGTATCAAGCATCGACTATGGAACATGGCGCAGAATCAAGGCAGTACCCTTTGGCGCAAAGATACAAACTCCCGATACCTCATTTGCCGGAAAGCTACTAAAGGAATCAGGCGGGGCAATGCTGAGATGGCTTGCTGAGGGTGCCAAGGAGTTCATTGAGAATGGGTACAAGTTTCCATCCTGTGCGGCTGTAGACCGTGCCATAGAGATTTACAAAGCTTCCAATGATTGGCTGGGTGCCTTTCTGGAGGAATGCTGTGTGCTTGGTGAGGGGCAAGCTGGCGGCAGAGAACTGTACTCTGCTTACCACTTCTGGGCTTCTCAGGCCAATGACTACATAAGGAGCAAGGCAGACTTCAAGGCAGCTTTGGAGAACGCAGGCTTGGAGTGGAGGAAAACCAACAAAGGCGTGCGCTGGTATGGGATTTCCTTAGTAACTCCAACTGTGTAGTAGTGACAATAGGTGACGGTGGATTTCTTATATATACATAAACTACCTTTCTTGGTTTGTATAGCAGTATGAATATCTATCGTCACCCTTCGTCACTTTGGCACACCACAGCGTATCCGGGCGAGCCCGCGCCTCTAGTGGCATGGAGGATTTGAGGGCTGTTTGAATCTTAGAACACAACTGCGAGTTGGCGAACAGTGGGCAAGCCATCCTCGCTGGGGCTCGGAGTTCCCCACTGCACATCATCTTCCAGCCCCAAAAGAGATACACACTAAAGAGAGAGCTTGGCACACTCTTGCCACAGTAGGAGGGGGTAGGTATATATTGAGTAATGTAGCTATTTGGAGATTAGGAACTTCCCCATACAAACTTTTTCTTCATTTCCAGAAGTGTTCCCAAGAAGAGCCAGCACATATGGGCAGCTTAGTACCTGTCTTGAAATACCTTGTCATATTGCTATCATGGAGGACAGGGCGGAGTCGCAATTCTTACTGGCCTGACAAAGCATACCAGTCAAATCATCTGCTGCTCTACACGGTTTATGACTCCCTGTCTGCCCATAGCTCCCTGTATGGTTCTCATGAGCTATACTTTGATATGCCAAATACCTATGTGGTTCATTATGAATCTCGTAAACATGCTTGTAGAAGGACATCTGTCCATCCTGTAGCATGTTTATATGCCACATGGGTGTTTGGCGACATAGGGCGGATGTCCTTCTTCATGCTGCTAACGGCGTTCAGAATCATCCTCCTTGCATACCTGATGAACGGGAAGGATGATTACATGGGCAGCTTCTGCGGTAGATGCCGGGCGCCAGTTGAAGATGGGGAGCTACATTGTCCCGAATGTGGAGCAGAGATTAACTGGGACAACAGTCACCCTGTGCCGCCGCCTCCACAACGACAGTATCAGCAGCAGCAATACGCTCCCTTTCCTAGCGAGCCTGTAGGATTTGAGCAAGCTCCGCTACTCAATACTTGGAAAACCTCAGTAGGCTTCTCAGTACTTGGCGTATTGGTGGGATTCCCTTTCATGGTGGTATTGATGATACTGATTGCGATACTGCCCGCCTTTGGTATCTATTTCCTTACAGGTATAGACCCTCAAGCTATTATCCCACTACTTGCTCCGAGTATCTTCTATGTGTTGGAGATAGTATACGCAGCAGTATTCTACCCTTCGTATTTCACTGAGAAGCCCAAGCTCAAGTCAAGCCGCATAATCTCGTTGCTAAATCTTGTGTTTGGGTTTGTCATTTTTGGTGTGCTGTGGAACAGCAACCTCACCAAGAAAAACAAGGGAATCTCATACATTGTCCTTATAGTTGGAACTGCGCTCATGCTAGCCCAAATGCTTTTTGGCATATTGCTTTCGATGGTTTAGGAGCTGTGATGGAGAAGACAGAAAAGCTTGAACAGCAATCATTGCCTGTGCAAGACCGTTGTAAGAACTGCCGGACGCCAGTCTATCCTGAGCAGAAGAACTGCCCTGAATGTTTAGCAAAGCTCCCTTGGAGAAAGGCGGCAAGAGGGCACCCGCCACAACTTGACTATAGTGACCGTAACAAGTATGGACAGGACACATCATGGATTCTTCCGGTAGCAATAGTTCTTGTCATAGCTCTCTCTATCTCATTGGGTAACTGGATGGGGTGCACACATCAAGAGACACCGGAGGCTGGTAGCAATAGCTCGTCTTCATCCTATGGGGGAGTTGGAGTTCTTCCACAAAACCCACCTCAAAAGCCAGAACTGCCAGAACCCGGTCAGCAGCCAATTATTGTCTGCACGAACTGTCAGAAAGTATTCCCTGTTGATGACTTTAAGACAATGACACAACTAGAGGACGATGGCGAGACACACGCATATTATATATGCCCCAGCTGTGATTATCTTCTGAGTGTTCCAGAGGACTATTATTTGAGCCACCTTGAGGAATTCGATTGATGTATAAGAAGCGACCCTGCGCTGCTGGGTTTTTAGGAAAACTTCTACAAAAGCTCTACAAATACCTTGGAATACCGTTGTTTAAGATGATGTACGTTGATGTAAGAATTATCCACTGACCAGTGAAGATAGGTTATAATGGTTGAAGATGGGCGGCCTGACGCAACCATTCGCCTCGATTCACACGGAAGAGGTCACTGGTTCAATCCCAGTAACGCCCACCAAGACAAGGATATACGAATGAGGAACTACGAAATAAGTATCGAAAAACCTGTTAGACCTGATGCTGTGTGTTTAGGCTACCGAGTTTGGTCTTGATATTAGGTACAAGTAGCGGAGTAATATCATATGAGCAACGAAAAGCAAATTAACTTTAATAGCGCTGAAGAGCGTTCGCAGGTGGCTGGTCAAGCTGTGGGCGACCCTGAAATACTGGCCGCACTAATCGAGGGACTTTCCTCAGAACAAAGGCGCGTAAGGCAGTTTTCTGCCGCTGCCATCAAAGAGGTGGCAGGCAAGGATCCTGCTGTATTGCTCAAGTACGTGGCTTCCATTGCAGATGGTCTTCACAGGCCCGAGGCTCAAACCCGTTGGGAGTGCCTTGAAGCACTCTCGTGCATTGCGCCTCTGGATGCTACTGGCATGGAAGAGGTTATAGAAGGTGCCGAAACTTCGTTATTTGATGAAGAGAGCGGCATGGCGCACCTGGCTGCGATACGTTTTCTTTGTGCTTACGGCGCGCTGGATCCAAAGCGTGGCGCTACGGTTTGGCCTTTGATTGAAGAAGGTGTGCAAGTGTATCACGGCGACCCAGAGTTTGTTGACATGCTGGTGTCAGTTGAATGCTTTGCTTCGGGAAAGATCGACAAGGCCACAAAGAAGAGCCTCAAGGCACGTATGGAGTTTGATGCAAACAACTATATGGGCACCGTTGGACGCCTTGCTGGGCAAATTGTTGCACTTTGTGACAAGAGGTAATAAAGAGCTGCAAGTACAGCAGAGGCACACCTTTGCCTTGCTTGCTACTAATTGGGTTTCGGCACAAACGACAGGAGAAATATGAGCAAGCACACAGTCACCTTGATTCCGGGCGATGGAATTGGGCCCGAAATTACTACGGCCATGCGCAGAGTAGTAGAAGCTACCGGAGTTGACATTAATTGGGAGATAGCTGAAGCAGGCGCACATCTCATGGAAAGTGTAGGCACGCCACTTCCTGAGTCAACTCTCAACTCCATAAGGAAGAACAAAGTGGCCATTAAAGGGCCGGTTACCACCCCGGTGGGTTCGGGCTTTCGCTCGGTTAACGTGCAGTTGCGCAAGGAATTAGACCTCTTTGTCAACCTTCGCCCCGCCTTTTCGTTGCCGGGCACTGGAGCTCGCTACCAGGACATCGACCTCATCATCGTGCGCGAAAACACCGAAGACCTCTATGCTGGTGTTGAATTTGAAGAAGGCAGCCCTGAAGCACACGACCTTATCAAGTTTTGTGCCGACAAGGGGGCAGGAGCCATACGCAGTGACTCTGGTATCTCGCTCAAGCCAATTTCCATTACAGGATCCGAACGTGTAGTGGCCTGGGCGTGTGAATATGCGCTCGCCAATGGGCGCAGTAAGGTCACTGCGGTTCACAAGGCTAACATTCTCAAGTACTCAGATGGACTTTTCCTTAAAGTGGCTTACGAAGTGGGAGCGCGTTACGAAGGTAGACTTGAGTTCGAAGATCGTATTGTTGATGCCTGCTGCATGGGTTTGGTCATGCGCCCGGAGGAGTTTGACGTACTGGTTCTCCCCAATTTATATGGTGATATCGTAAGTGATATCTGTGCTGGTATGGTAGGAGGTTTGGGTATTGCTCCGGGAGCCAACATTGGAACAGAGTATGCAGTCTTTGAGCCAGTGCATGGTTCTGCGCCTAAATATGAAGGCAAGAACATGGCTAACCCCACCGCTGAGCTACTCACTGCAGTGCTCATGCTCCGTCATTTGCAGGAAACTGAAGCTGCCGAGCGCATCCTCGGAGCTATCAGAGAAGTATTGGCAGAAGGAACTGCTGTTACCTATGACATAAAGCGCGTTAACACCGGCTCAACTGACGGATGTGTTGGCACCAGCCAATACGCAGATGCAGTCATAGAAAGACTGTAGGGCCGGGTGTCGACATCTGTCGTCCTGCAATGTTTTGCGCAGCAAATTGTTGCAGGATCTACTACAGGTCTGCCAATAATGCAGGTAGGTTCTGCATCAAGAATGCATAGGATATGATAGTCTGAACAGTGGCAAGAACAGTGACAAGCTTTCATACTGCCTGACTCTCTTCTCATACTGCTGTGTAGATATGTGATAGTATGCTGATATGCATACAACTGAAGCACATACACAGACAAGGGAGAGCCTCGTTAATGCGGCCTTAGAGCTTGTTTGGCCTACGCGATGCGCGGGCTGCGAGCGGGCTGGGGAGTTGCTCTGCGCATCCTGTGCCTCCAAACTCAAGTATATAGACAGGTCTTTTGCCTGCTCGCGCTGTGGAGCGCCTTTTGGATCTCTGGTGTGCACCGAGTGTTACAGCAGGGACGGCAGGCTCAAGCATTCCTTTGTGCACTCACTCTGTGCTGTATCGCTTGACGAGCTGTCGGGGCGCATCATCGTGCTATACAAGGACAACAACGAACGACGACTCGCCAGCGTGTTGGCTAAGATGATTGTAGACGCCCTGCCCGATGAATGGGCTCAATGGGCTGATATCCTCACCTGGATACCTGTCGATAACAAGTCATACCGACGCCGGGGATTTGACCATGCAGAAGCCATTGCTCGCTTAGTTGCGGAGCAATGCGCACTGCCTTTGCATGCCCTGCTTAAAAAGAAGCCCTGTAAAGATCAACGTCGCCTCAACAGAGAAGACCGCATCAATAATATCAGGGAGAGCTTTTCTGTTGCCCAACTGGCTGATGGCGAGTCTTCTAACGTGCTTTTACTGGACGATGTATTTACGACGGGCTCCACGCTTGAGGCGGCAACATTAAAGCTCATGGAGAGTGGTGTCGAGGAGGTGCGTGTCGTGTGTATCGCGAGAGCCTGGTAATATCTGCTAAAATTAAGACCCCTCGGGTCTGTGGTTGCGGAGCACGCTCACTCCCTCTGTGTGCTCCTAGTCCATGGTAGTCGCGGCCAAAAGGACCCACGTAAGCAACACCACGGTGTTGTGAGCATGGCGCGACTTAGGTGTAAGACGTACCGTCTTAGACAAGAGGATAAGCCTCTGAGGCGAGAGAGCCAGTAGTAAGATAGTATCAAGCAAACGTTCCAGTATGCGAGTGTGGGGACAAAGACCAGGTCAGCCGAGGGGCTTTACTAAAAAGGAACTATGTAAGAAGGAGAAAGAATGAGAAGGATTAAATGGGGCAAGTGCATCACCAAGATGTTTTTGGCGCTGGTGATGACTTCTTCCCTTGTAGTCATAAGTGGGTGTGAAGGAGTAACTGGCAGCAAAGACATTCCTCTTACTCCGGTGATATCCAACCCTGCTGTAAGCACTGACGGTGTGTTGAGGGTGGGAGTTGACACAACACTTCCCCCGTATGCCGGTTTATTTGACGGCACAATCGTTGGAGTAGATGTTGACGTTGCTGCCGCCCTGGCTGAGCACCTTGGCCTGAGACTCGAGCTGGTGGATACTTCTGGCCAAAGCCTTGATGCTCTCCTCATTGAAGGCGCCGTTGACATGGTTATGGATATTGAGCAAACCGGTGGATCGGTGATTAGAGGCAGGCAGATAGGCCCTTATATCGAAAGCGGCCCGGCGCTCTTCACCATAGTACGATCCAGCTCTGCTCCCGAGGTAGATCTTGCCAGTCTGGTTGGAACCAGCATTGCAGCCCAAAGAGACTCATTGTCTGCTTGGAGCCTTGAAGAAATGATTGCTGTGGGCACCGCAGACCCTCGTGAAACCCTTGATGAAGCCTTTGGCGCGCTCGTACGTGGTGAGGTAACGTATGCAGCCGCAGATGCGGTGGTAGGCTCTTACCTTGCCTTGGAGTACGACAGCATCTCTTGTGTGGCAATGCTTGGCACTCCCATAGGTGTCTACATTGGTGTTGCGCCCGAAAACATCCAACTTGCAGATGCCCTCACTCAGGCTTTGCGAGATATACGAGACAACGGAGTGCTCGGCACGGTAATATCCAAGTGGCTTGGCCCGGTATCAGCTTCTGTTGTCATGGGAAGCTCTGCAATTACCTCGCAGGACACAAATGGTTCTACTGCCGTAGTTGATCCAGACGCGCCGGTAGACATGGGCGAAGACCTACCTGACCCTTCTAATGCTGGTTAGTCTACAAGCCTGTCTTGCCAAGACAACGCTTGGTTATCACTTACTTGAGCTTTCGAGTGCAAGAAGTTGCTGCGGTGACCTCAAAAGCTCAAATATTTACTCAATTACCCAAAAACGGCTCTTTTATGCAACACACAAGAGTTGTGTTACCCTATAGTATCAGGGTGATATTTCTGTTAGGAGGAAACATGTCCAAGAAAAGAAGTTTAGTTGGTTTGGCCATCTGTCTCATGATGGCAATAAGCCTGTCCCTGGTAGGCTGCGGTGGGTCTTCTGGTGGCCTGACCATAACCCCTGGCGTTCTCACAGTTGGATCCGACTGCGACTACCCACCCTTCATCGAAATGCAAGGAGGGCAACCAAGCGGATTTGAGTACGATCTGTTGGCTGCCATAGCAGACGAGATGGGTCTTGAATTAGTGTACCTGGAGCCCCAAAACTTTGATACTCTTCTGGCTTCGGTTGCAGCAGGAACCAGAATGGATGTTGGGGTGTCCTCATTTACCATTACTGATGAGCGCAAGCAATTGGTCAACTTTACTATTCCCTACTTTGACTCCAATCAAGCCGTGGTTACCATGATTGACTCGAGCTACACCAATGCCATGGATCTGGATGGCGAGACAGTTGGCGCGCAGTCTGGCACCACTGGAGCAGACTGGGTAAGAGAAAACCTTGGCCCAGATACTGAGCTTAAAGAGTTTAATGGCGCATCTGAGCTCATGGCCTCACTCGTGGCCGGCGGCGTAGAGGGTGCTTTTTACGATGAGCCTACTGCTGCCTTCTTTGTAGCAAACACGTATACGAACTCGCACATAGTGCAGTCCATTCCTACGGGCGAACAATATGGCATAGCGGTGGCGCAAAATAACACTGAGCTTCTCAACACTATGAATGAAGCGATGATAGCTATTAAGAAAAATGGAGTTTTTGATGAGATTTTCAGCAGGCATTTTCCTGGAGTCTCACCACCAAGCCTGGCCGCCTAGTCTGCGAGCAATAACCGCCTGAGCTTGAAGCTCTGGCGGATGATGCACAGCACACGAGAGATATTTGATTAAAGTGAACAAACACAGCACCGCTTCATCCACCATACGTTCTATACTGGTGACGATTGCGGTGCTGTCGCTCATTGTGTGCCTCACGGCTGGCTCAACGCAGGCTGTTGGCCTGACGATTAACAAGACTACTGCCCAGTCTAACCAAATCGTAGGAAACAACATAATTGGCGGCGTGCCTACCCGTATAACCTGGGAGGCTACTGTAGGGGCAAATGAGACGGTCAAGCAAATCACCTTGGTATTTCCAGAGGGCACTGCGCTTGGAGAAGGAGCCAACAGCAAAGCAACGGTATTAGACGACTTAACGCGTCTGGATGCCCCTCAAACGAGCACGATTTCCGCTGAGCAAACCACGGTCACTTTTGATGAGCCGGTTGCAAGCGGACTCTTGATACGCATCGAGATGTACTTCATAGCTCTGCCTGAGGCGAGCGGCGAATACCGTCTTACCGGTAGTTATGTGGATAGCGCTGGCAAGGAAAGGGAGCTTCAAGCTTCGCGTGCCATCTCGGTTATCAGCGCTACTACCGTAGACGTCATTACACTGTGGATGGACGACCAGCCCTGGGTAGAGCTTTGGAACTCGGTGCTCTTCCTCAAAGTGTTCTTAAATCCCCAGCTCATCGTTGCTTCCATACCTGCTCTGTTTCTTGGGTGGCTCAGATCACTGCTCCTGGTGCTGGTTGGGTTTCCTTTGGCAATTCCCATTGGATTGGCCATATCCTTTTTACGCATGTCCAAGTTGAGAATAATACGCTTCTTTGCAGCCATCTATGTAAATGTAATTCGTGGAACGCCCCTCTTCTTGCAGATATACATAGCCTTTTTTGGGCTGCCATTTTTAGGTATAAGTATTGATTCTTATATCCTGGGTATCTTGGTTTTGGCGGTCAACTCAAGTGCATACTTGGCCGAGATATTCCGAGCGGGAATCCAATCTATTCCCAAGGGGCAGTTTGAGGCGTCAGCATCGCTGGGCATGCATCCAGCTCAAACGATGTTTCATGTTATATTGCCACAGACGATTCGCAGGGTCATACCCACGGCAACCAGCGAATTCATACTGCTTTACAAAGACACCTCGCTGCTCGCTGCCGTAGGCGTCATGGAGCAAATGATGTTTGCCAAGTCGATGGTTGCCTCCACCGGCAATATGACGCCCTACATTGTCTCAGCCGGCTATTATCTTCTCATAACGCTGCCTCTCACCAAGATTATTGCCGAGTTTGAAAAGAAGCTCGCTGCTGCAGATGATAATAGCAGCGCTCCTGACGATAAGAAGAAGCCAAAGATGTCCCTACTGGAACGCATGAAGTCAATACAGAAAATCAAGGCGCTAAGGAACAAGAAGTGACCAGCATGTCTAGCTTACAGCATACCAATGAACAGCCCGTTGTGCGCATCATCGATTTGCACAAGTACTTTGGCAGCCTGGAAGTGCTCAAGGGTGTTGATTTGGAGGTTAGCAGGGGAGAAGTGGTAACCATCATGGGTCCTTCGGGCTCGGGTAAGTCCACCTTACTTCGCTGCATCAATTTACTGGAAAAACCAACCAGTGGCCAAGTGTGGTTTGATGATATCTGCATTACCGACCCAAAAACCAATATCAACAAATTACGTGAGCATGTGGGCATGGTGTTTCAATCGTTTAATCTCTTTCCTCACCTGAGCGCCAAAGGCAACATTATGCTGGCACTAAAAAAAGTTCTCAAGCGCTCTCAAGAAGAGGCGGAACAAATTGCCCTGGATCAGCTCGCCAAAGTAGGGCTCTCCGATCGAGCTGATTATCGACCTTCGCAATTATCTGGCGGTCAACAGCAACGCGTAGCCATAGCTCGTGCGCTTGCCATGGATCCACAGGTCATGCTTTTTGATGAAGCTACCTCCGCCCTCGACCCCGAGCTGGTACGCGGCGTGCTTGACGTCATGCGCGAGCTCGCAAAAGGCGGAATGACCATGATCGTCGTGACCCACGAAATGGGCTTCGCACGCGACGTAGCCGACAGAGCCGTCTTCATGGACGAAGGCGTCATAGTAGAGCAAGGCTGCCCCGAGGCTCTTTTTGACAACCCGCAGCATGAGAGGACTAGGGATTTCCTCGGCCACATCATCTAGCGGCTTCCTCTGAGCGGCATCTAGCCCTTCAAAGTAAAAATAGGCTTCGGTCATTTATTGATATAAACTCCCTCAGCCTATTTTTACGTTTCAGGGCTATCTGCTCGCTCAGAGAAACCCTCATACGGCTTCCGTCAAGCTAGCATCTGCTCATCAAGGCTAGATGCCGCTAGAGAAACCCTCACACGGCTTCTATCAAGCGGCATCACACAGCTCGCATTAGCTTTGCTGGGTGTCAAGGTATTGTCATAATCAATTGACAATAGGATAACTCTCGGCTCTTCTCTACCCATTCATCTCAATTTTAGGGTATCCTTACTAGTAATATCCACATCGAGAGAGGGCACATCATGGAGATCAAAATCACTGGAAGAAAAATGACTGTCAGCGATGCACTCAGGTCTTATGTTGAAGAGAAGATCGGCAATTCCTTAAAAGTGTTTAGCATTACTCCCATGAACGTAGAGGTAGTCTTGCGCAAGGAAAAGAACCCTGCTATTCCTAAGCCGGCTGTGGCCGAAGTCACCCTCGTAACCAAAGGACATATCATCAGAACCGAGGAAGCCGAAGAAGATATGTATGCTGCCATTGATGTGGCAGCGGCCAAAACTGAGAGGCAATTGCGTAAGTATAAAACCAGGGTCATTGACAGAAGGCAAAATGGCAAGAAGATAAGCGATACGCTCATGGTTGAGGATATCCTACCTTTGGCCGATGAGCATTTGGCACATCTGGAAGACGATGACCACATTGTACGCGTCAAGGAAATAGAGCTTAATGCCTTGAGCGAAGAAGAGGCACTCGTGCAAATTGATTTACTAGGTCACGACTTCTATGTGTATAACGATAGTAACACTGGTGCCGTAAACGTTATTTATCGCCGAAAAGACGGTAGTTATGGTCTGCTTAAGCAGCGCTTGGAGACTTTGAACGGATAAGGCTGGTATAAAACATATGAGAGATGCCAAAAAAAGACGAAACACAGCACAGGGCAGCTCAAAAAAGATGATAATCAGCG
>WQXH01000021.1 GCA_009784945.1 Coriobacteriia bacterium
ATCTCTGGAGGCATCAGATACTCCACCCACGTACAGTCCATCGGCTGGCAAAAGAAGGTAAGCCTCAACACCAACGGCAAAAGCCTCAAAGACGTCAAAGGCCCCATGAGTGGCACCTCAGGTAAAGCACTCAGGCTTGAAGCCATTACCATAGAGCTGACCGGAGACTTAAAGAAGCACTACGACATCTATTACCGCGTACATGCACAAAAAGTAGGCTGGATGGGCTGGGCAAGAAATGGACAAGAGGCAGGCACAGCTGGTCATGCCTATAGACTTGAAGGAATACAGATAGTGCTAGTACCCAAGGTAGGCGGCAAGAAGCCCGGTAATACCTTTAAGGGCATTACCACGCCACCAAATACAAAAAGCTTTATTAAGAAGTAATGATGATAACAGCTGGCAAGGCAGGAGAAAAGCTCCTGCCTTGCCCGTGCAAGTAGGTTCCTGCAACACTTGACCTTCGGTCAAACGCTGTAGGGCGACAGGGGTATACATCGTTGAATTCCCTATTGCCGTAGCCCAGCCCAGTCTAGCCAGTCGACCCTTAATGCACACATGAAAAACTGTTGCTTGACTTTGGGTGTTAAGGGGCGTATAAAAGAGGTAACAAGAGAGCAGTGGCACGCCCAAGATACTAGCCAGTCAATTGGCAAGCTTAAAGCAAACTTTTGGGACACGAACACTGCTTTCTTTTTCCCCTTGTACTTTATCACACTACTGTGATAAAGTATCACAACTGCTCAGTTTGGTTTAGAATGAGCAGTATAAGGATACTGTTACTCGAGAACCATCGCCCAAGAGTTAAGGATTGGAAATGATACCCATAACGCCCCGTGGTTTTAAAGATGTATTGCCAAGAGAGGCACGTTGGCGCGAGTCCATCGTTACAAAGACGCGCGAAACGCTGGCACTCTGGGGCTATGCTCCCATAGAAACCCCCACGCTGGAAGTACTTGAGGTCTTGGAGTTGGGAGGAACGCTTACTTCTACCCCTTTCAAGCTTTTTGATGCCGACAACGAGCTGCTTGTTTTGAGACCTGATGTAACTTTGCAGGTTGCCCGTATGGCTGCCTCTCGTCTTAAGAAGGAGGATTTGCCCTTGCGCCTGCGATATGCAGAACGCGTCTATCGTGAGGAGGAGAGCCAAAGAGCGCTCTCAAGGCAGTTTACCCAGATAGGCGTTGAGGCAATTGGGCTGGAGGGTGCCTACGCCGACGCAGAGATAATCCTTCTCTTGACAGACGCGCTCAAAGCGGCAGGGCTGAGAGACTTTACTATTGCCTTGGGCACGGTGGGCGTTTTGCGCGAGCTGCTCGATTTGTGTGTAAAGAGCGGCGCGGTTAACGCTGAGTGGAGCAACGACATGCTCAAGGCGTTTCACGCTGGCAACTATGTAAAGATTGAGCAGTTAACCCAGGCCCAGGGGCTTTGCAGCAACTACGCGGACGTTTTGTGCAAGCTCCCCACCATCACCGGCAAGGCACAGGCCATTGCCCAAGTGGAGAGCATGGTGGCACCGCTGGGCATCGTAGACGGCCTGGAGCAGCTTGCCTCCACCTATGCCATCATTGAGGTCTTGGGTTTAACATCCCAGGTGAGCATTGACTTTTCGGTGGTGAGTGCCTATGACTACTATACGGGCTTGGTGTTTGAGGCCTATGCACCTGGTCTGGGAAAGGCGCTTGGCAACGGCGGAAGATATGACAGGATGCTTGAGGGTTTTGGCGCCAGCGCGCCTGCTGCTGGCTTTGCCGTGAGCCTGGAGTGCATCATGCAGGCCCTGCTCAACGAAGAGTCGGTCGAGCAGGCACTAACGACAAAGCCGCTGCTTACTGTAAACATAGAAGATGCCAACCCAGCAGCTGCCTTTGTAGCGGCTGCACGCATGAGGGCAGATGGCCAGGCGGTAAGCTTTGGCTCAACGAGCAAGAAGGCGGAGGAAAAGTAATGACCAACACCGCACCACTCAAAATAGCTTTGCCTAAGGGAGCGCTCTACAAAGACTCCGTCGAGCTGCTCGCCAAGGCAGGCCTGGACACTTCGGGGCTCGCTGACCCAGGCAGGCTGCTCGCAATCACAACGACTGACTGCTGCTTTTATATCGTACGTCCTACCGACGTGCCGGTCTTTACCTCGCTTGGCGGCGTGGACTGCGCCATCTGCGGCCATGACTCCCTTGCCGAGTTGGGTCTTGACCTGATAGAGATGGTTGACCTCAAGTTTGGCGGCTGTCGCTTTGTGGTGGCCGAGCCCGCCGATGCGAGCAATAAGGCAGAGAGCCGATACCTCAGAAGGGGAGTGATGAGGGTTGCTACCAAGTATCCGTCCATCACTCAGGCATATTACGAAAAAAAGGGCGTACAGGTTGAAATTGTTAAATTGCATGGCAATATAGAGTTGGCTCCCTTTTGCGGTTTGGCAGACCGTGTAGTAGACATAACTGCAACGGGCACCACCTTGCGAGAGAACAATCTGATCATCGTAGATGAAGTGCTCACGTCAACAGCTCGTTTTGTGGGAAACACCGCCAGCGTGCGCACCGACCCACGTATAAGAGCCTTGGCAGAGCGTTTAACTAAGCTGGTGTAGAATGAAGAAGACCATCCAGCATCAAAAATGGAGGACAAGAGATGCGAGTTATCACACTTGAGCAGGGGCAAAAGCCAAACGAGAGCCTCATAGAGAGAGGCGTGGTTTTTGATCCACACATCGTTGCAACGGTCAGTGAGATTATCCATACCGTGCGAGACAAAGGCGATAGAGCCCTGTTTGACTACACACAAAAGTTTGACGGCGTAGCTACCAAAGAACTGCGCATTTCCGAGCAGGAGGTGCAGGCTGCCAGTAAAAAAGCCAATCAGAGTGTTGTAAAGGCATTGCACACCTCAGGCCAAAACATCTTTGACTTTCATGAACGTCAGCGCAGGGAGGGGATTCTCGTTGCCCGCCCAGACGGTGCCTTGTTGGGCACCAAGATTACACCGCTCGACAGTGTGGGCATCTACGTGCCCGGCGGCAGAGCTCTCTATCCATCTACGGTTTTGATGTGCGCACTGCCCGCACGTGTGGCAGGTGTGCGCCGCATCGTCATGGTTACTCCACCCAATGAACAAGGTCGAGTTGACCCCATACTCTTGGCCGCAGCGCAGATAGCTGGTGTTACCGAAGTCTACGCCGTGGGAGGAGCCCAGGCCATTGCGGCTCTTGCCTATGGCAGTGAGAGTATTGCACCGGTAGACAAGATCGTTGGCCCCGGAAATGCCTACGTAGCTGCAGCAAAGCGAGCCGTAAGCGGCGATGTGGGCATAGACATGATTGCTGGGCCTTCAGAGCTCGCCATCCTCGCTGACGAAAGCTCGGAGCCTGCCCTTATAGCCCTTGATCTTATGGCGCAGGCAGAGCATGACCCCGACGCTGCCTGCTACCTCGTTACGACCGATCCCGATTTGGTAGGAGAGGTGCAGGAAGAAATTGCGGCCTTTATAGAAGATTCGCCGCGCAAAGAGATAACCCAAGAAGCTCTCAAAAACAACGGCATCATATTTGTTGCCCCCGACTTAACCACTGCTTTGGGTGCCATCAACGCCATTGCGCCTGAGCATCTGGAGATACAGGCAGACGGCGCTTTGGACTACCTGGGGCTGATAGACAATGCGGGAGCGATCTTTCTTGGAAACTGGAGCCCCACCAGTGTGGGCGACTATACAGCGGGAACCAATCACACCCTGCCCACCAGTGGCTCGGCACGTTTTTCGAGCCCGCTGAGTGTGGATGACTTCGTCAAAACTTCGAGCGTCGTATCGTATTCGTACTCTGCGCTCAAACAAGATGAGGAAACAATTCTCACCTTGGCAGCTGCTGAGGGGCTTTGGGCACACGGTAAGTCAGTGCGAGCACGTTTTGAGCTTATGGAATACGAAGACGAGTGAGAGTGAGTGCAGACGAGTGAGGACGAGTGAGGATGAGTAGATGAAAACGGTGAGATCCGCAGCAGAGCACTTAAAAGACCTGGAGCCCTACGACCCCAAGTATCTTCCGGCGCGCATCTATCTTAATGCCAACGAAAGCCCCTATGGAATGCCCGAGCGCGCGCGGGCAGAGCTCTTGGACAGCCTCAAGTGCGAGCCGCTCCATCGCTATCCCGATCCGTTGGCAAAACGCCTGCGCACTACCATCTCAGAAAGACTCAAGGTGGATCCCGAGTACGTTGTCTTGGGCAATGGCGGCGATGAGCTACTCTTTAACCTTTGCCTTGCCTACGGGGGCAGCGGGCGCAGCCTGCTTACGGCACCACCCACCTTTTCGGTGTATCACACCGACGCCAAGCTCACGCATACTGCAGTGGTGGAGATAGATCGCGCCACCGGCGTAAACTCCGAGGGAGCGCTTGACTATAGCGTAGACGAAGAGGCTATTCTCAAGAGTGTGAGCTCTGGCAGTGTTGATATCGTCATGCTCACCTCGCCCAATAATCCTACGGGTGATTGCCTCACACTGGATTTTATTAGCAAGGTCTTGGATGCCACCGATGCCGTCGTGCTCATAGACCATGCCTATATAGAGTTTGCCAGCCCAGCCTATGATGCTACGGCGCTGCTTGCCAAGCATGCCAATCTGGCAATTCTGCGCACCTTTTCGAAGGCCTACGGCTTGGCGGGCTTGCGCATTGGCTACCTGGTGGCGAGCACCGAGATAACACGGGAGCTCTGCAAGGTGCGCCAGCCATATTCGGTGGATGCCCTCGCCGCCCTCGCCGCCCTCGCCGCCCTTGCCCAAGAAGAAGAGGTTGAGTGCATGGTCAAGCGCATCGTGTTAGAGAGAGTGCGCGTAGCACAAGCTTTAGGCCCCCTTGGTCTAGGATTGCCTGTTGCGCCAAGTGAGGCAAACTACCTACTCTTTAAGGTGCCCGGTGCACACGAGATTTGGCAGCGTTTGTATGAAGACTATGGCATTTTGGTGCGAGATCTTTCTAAGGTGCCTGGTTTAGATGACTGTTTGAGGGTAAGCATTGGAAGACCAGAGGAGAATGATGAATTCCTCCAAGCACTGGGTGAATTATGACTTACCCCCTGTCATCCTGCGCGTTCGGCGCAGCCGAATGTTGCAGGATCTCCTGTAAGTACTGAAGAATAAAGGAAGCCGTATGAAAGGGTTTTATCGATGAAAAGCACGCGAAAAGCACTCATAGAGCGCTCAACCAATGAGACGAAGATCGTTTTATCCCTGGATTTGGATGGAAGCGGCAGGCATCAAGTTAACACAGGCGTGCCTTTCTTTGACCATATGCTCGATGCCATAGGCAGGCATGGCTTGTTTGACCTGGGCATTAAAGCTGAGGGAGACCTGGAGATAGACGCACATCACACAGTTGAAGATGTGGGCATTGTCTTTGGCAAGGCGCTTGATGAGGCCTTGGGCAACAAGCTGGGCATCACTCGATTTGGAGAGGCCATCGTGCCTATGGATGAGTCTTTGGTGCTGGCCGCGGTAGATATTTCTGGTCGCGGGCAGCTGCACTGGGATGTCGACGTACCAATGGAGTTTATTGGCAGCTTTGACAGCTCTCTGGCCAAGGAGTTCTTCATTGCGCTTGCGCATAATGCAGGGTTGACCTTGCACGTACGCAAGCTGGCTGGTGAGAACTCCCACCATATCATCGAGGCCGCCTGCAAGGCGGTTGCCCGCGCACTGGCCGAGGCTGTTGCCCTCAATCCACGCACCCTACAAAGCCTACCCTCAACCAAAGGAAGCATATAAGAACAGTGAATACCCTAGTCCCCATGCGCGTCTGCTACAACCCCTCGTTGCTCACAAACGAAGTGGGAATCTCCAGCCCGTCCCCCTGCGCGTTCGGCGCAGCCGAAACACCCCTGTCATCCTGCGCGTTCGGCGCAGCCGAATGTTGCAGGATCTACAACAAGCAATGAAGAATAGAGGAACACAAAATGGATCTATTTCCTGCCATTGATATTTTGGATAATAAGGTGGTGAGGTTGCTCAAGGGCAACTATCAAACTGCCACGGTGTATCACGACAGCCCTCTGCAGCAGGCACAGGAGTTTGCCTCACAAGGGGCTCGTTGGGTGCACATCGTAGACTTGGAAGGCTCGCGCAGCGGCGTGCTTACTCAGCTGCACACCGTTGCTGCCATTGCCCAAGATACCGGTCTCAAGGTTGAGTTTGGCGGTGGCGTAAGAACGCTTGAAAGCATAGAGCAGCTTGCCCAGGCGGGTGCAAGCCGTGTGGTTTTGGGCACCGGGCTTGTACGCGACCCTGAGTTTACCGCAAAGGCGGTAGATCGCTACGGCGCGCTCATCTGTGCCGGTGTGGATGCACTCGGTGGTGAGGTGGCGGTTGAAGGCTGGCAACAAGGAGCCGGGCAAAACGCCGAGCAGCTCATTGGCAGCCTCAAGGAACGAGGTCTTTCTCACCTGGTATACACCGATATCAGCCGAGACGGCATGCAAACCGGCATTGATGCAAAGGCCTATGAACACATTGCAAGCTGTGCGGGTTTTCCGGTTACAGCCTCGGGCGGTATTTCTACTCTCGATGATATTCACGCACTCGCCAATCTGGGCAATGAGGTGATAGAAGCAATCATTGTTGGTAGGGCAATCTATGAAAAATCGTTTACGGTGTCAGAGGCTTTGGAAGTATTGGAGAGTTATGGACTATAAGAAGGTAATTCCTTGCCTGGATGTCATGAATGGCAGGGTGGTTAAAGGTATCAACTTTGTCAATCTGCGCGACGTGGGCTGCCCGGTGGAGATGGCAGCAGTCTACGAAAGCGAAGGTGCCGATGAGGTTGTCTTGCTGGACATCAACGCCACGCATGAAGGGCGCAAGACTGCCATTGCCATGGCAGCACGCGCAGCAGATAAGCTCAGCATCCCCTTTGTCGTGGGAGGAGGCTTTAAGGATCTGGAAGGTGCGCATGCGATGATGGCTGCCGGTGCCAATAAAATCTCGGTTAACTCGGCCGCAGTATGCGAGCCCCAGCTGCTCACCTCTCTTTCCGATCAGTTTGGCAAGGAGGCAGTGGTCTGTGCCATTGATGCCAAGCAAACAAGTTCCGGTATGGATAAGTGGACGGTGCTCACCGGTGGCGGTAGAACTAACACAGGCTTGGACGTAATAGCCTGGGCAGTTGAAGCTGCCAAGCGCGGCGCAGGAGAGATCCTCCTTACCTCCCTGGATTGCGATGGCGCGCAAGATGGTTATGACCTCGCGCTCACCCGTGCCGTTGCCCGTGCTGTGGCCATTCCCGTAACCGCCAGTGGTGGCGTAGGCAAACTTGAGCATTTTGCTGAGGGCATTCTTGAAGGAGAGGCTAGCGCCGTGTTAGCTGCCAGCGTCTTTCACTTTGGACAGTTCAGGATTCGTGAAGTCAAAGAATACATGGCCGCCCAAGGCATCTCGGTACGCCTATAAGTCAACTGGGAATCGGAGCGTTATTGTTGCATCCGACCCCTTGTTGCACTCGACCCCTGACAAGTAATAAGGAGTAAACATGAAAAGTGAAGACCTCAAATACAACGAACTGGGACTCATTCCTGCTATTGTCCAGCAGTTTGATACCAGGGAAGTGCTGATGATGGCTTGGATGAATGCAGAGTCAGTTGAGCTTACTAAAAGCACGCAGACCACCTGGTTTTGGAGCAGAAGCAGAGGGGAGCTATGGAACAAAGGGGCAACAAGCGGTAATGTGCAGAGGGTTAAAGCGATATACTATGACTGTGACGAGGACTGTCTTCTCATAGAGGTGGATAGTCCCGGTGTAGCTTGTCATACAGGTGAGCGCAGCTGTTTTTATCGACAGATGTAAACAAGGCACAAGGGCAACCAGTGTACTATCTGCACCGAGTCGCAAAGACAGTTAGCAGGCTATAGACAACCATGCGAGACGCTCTACCACACTGGTGCAGGAGCGGTCTTTGCAATAAGGAGGAACCAGCATGGGCAAAGCTACAACTACGGTGTGCCCGGGCGACCTCGGTCAGACCTTACAAACGCTTATGCAAACTATTCGTGAGCGAAAAACCGCCGACCCTCTCAAGTCCTACACGGCAAAGCTTTTTGCGGGAGAGATTGATCAACTTCTCAAAAAGATTGGAGAGGAGTCAACAGAGCTTGTCATGGCGGTAAAAGATAATGACCCCCACCATATACGGTATGAAGCCGCTGACCTGCTCTATCACCTGCTTGTGGTGCTGGAGCGATCCGGAGTCAGCCTCGAAGAGGTTGCTGGAGAGCTCAACGCACGAATGTAGCTGCGATTGGCATCTACCGAGCATGAGCTGGATACAATTCTTCTACTGAAACAACGGAGATACGTGTGAACAAAGACGAACAACATAGCCCTCGCCCCAAAATTGAACCCTGGGCTTCGTGGTTTAAAGAAAGTGCGGAGCCAGCAGACGAGCAGTCAGCGGGCAGCATTCAGACAGGTCAACTAAGCGTTGACGAGCTTGAGTTGGAAGAGGCGCAACCCAACGAAGAGCAACCCAACGAAGAGCAACCCAACGAAGGGCAACCCAACGAAGGGCAACCCAACGAGGATCAGCCCAGCGATGAGCAACCAGTGGAATTGTTTTTTGGCGAAGCACTGGATACCGAATTCCTAGATAGTAAGATGCAAGATGCTGAGTTCTTGGAAGGTATAGCACAAAATATTGAGCTTCAAGAGAGTAAAACGAAAAGTGCCGAGCTTCAAGAAAGTACGTTGCAAAATGCTGAGCCAACAATAGACTGCACGCACGATGCTGCACTAGAAGCAGACGATGCGCATAACTCCAGCCAGTTGCTTCCCCTGCCCCTCGAAGAGTCTCTTGAAGAAACAACCGAGAGCGCTTTAGAGTCAGCAGATGTACATGTTCCCGAAGCGGAGTACGAACGGGCTCTTGAGCAAGCACTAAAACAAAGTCTTGAGCCAGCGCCCGACTTGCCCGATGACGTTGATGCTGCTTTTGCACGTCATTTCAAGCCGATACCAGAAGCAAAGCTCAAAAAGGCAAGGCGAACCAAGCGCTCTTTGATAACCATGATTACGGTTCTTGTTCTGGTGCTCTGTGGTGCCGCAACCGCTGGCGTGTACTTTTACCTCCACTTTGCGCCGAGTGGCACACCGCTTGTTCAAGATCCCCCTCTTATTTTGGAGACCAATGGCAGCCAAGTAGATGACAGGGGTATTACCGAGTCTGTGGAGATGCCTCACTTGGCCTCAATGTTTGGAAAGACACCCGATGAGGTTTTGGCTGTTTTGGGCTCGGACTACAGTATTACCAAGGTGGACTCTGGCCCTACTGATCAAATGGCTTCCGAAGACGGTTTTTTGCCTGCCATCAGGCAGGTAGTGACCATTAGCTACACATCTAGCGAAGAGCAAAACAATCTGGCGGCGCTTCGCCAGTCGCAATGGATATATCTGAGCCTCAACGAATGGGGTACAACCATAGAGGTGTACTTTGTGAGCTCGATGGACATACTGGACTTTCCCATCTCGAGTTTTTCTGATCTTGTTGCAACCAGTGACAGTTTTGAGAAGACTCTGGGCTTGGCCGGTGTTATGATTGCACCCGAAATAACCTATACTGTACCAAGCAAAGAAGAGTTTACCGAGTATGTTGACCCCGAGGCCAGCATCAAAAAGGTTAGAAAAGAAACGACTGCATGGAGGGGTACCTTAATGTCCGAGACCACACCAACGAGTTTTGATATTACGTTTACCTATGATTTTGGCGCAAGCGGTATAGAAGATACGCCAGACAGACATCCGATTCAGCGGATGCTCTACCTTAAGTTGAGCTGATACATGGCAAAGCATGCTTCAAAAGAGTTGGCAGTGACCTCACAAGACATCTACGAAGACGACTTCGAAGATGAAGAGTATGAAGGGCACCAACAGGGTAAGAAATCCTCGGGTATTATACGCACAATCATCGAGTTTGCCGTTGCCCTTATTGTTGCCTTGTCGCTTACCTGGGCTCTCAAGACCTATGTTGTGGAGCCCTACGAGGTGCCTACGGGCTCTATGGAGGCTACCATACAGATTGGGGATAAGCTTCTGGCCGAGAAGGTATCTCTCATGTTTGCCCCTGTGCAGTATGGCGACATTGTTGTTTTTGCAGACAAAGTGGTGCAAGGTCGCATATTGGTTAAACGGGTTATCGCCATTGGCGGGCAGGAAATAGATTTTAAAGATGGCCTGGTTTTGGTTGATGGCTTACCACTGTACGAGCCCTACACCAACGGAACGCAGTCGTTTCCCATCAATGAGCACTTCAACAACTTGAATATTGTGTACCCCTACACGGTGCCAGAAGGCTCCGTTTGGGTCATGGGCGATAATCGCGAAAACTCAGCCGATAGTCGCTACTTTGGCTCCGTTACCGAGAACTCAGTCTTCGCCAGGGCTATCATGGTGTTTTGGCCGCTGGAAGACATAGGACCGCTGTAGTCGTATTAATGCTGTATTTGCTTTGATGCTGCTGATTCTTGAGGCGTTTTAGATGCCTTGGTAGAAGGACATGGGGTCAACCGCTTTTCTTTTATCCACTTCTATTTGCAGGTGCAAATGAGGGCCGGTGGAGTTTCCGGTAGAGCCATACAGGGCAATAACCTCGCCAGCAACTACCGATTGCCCCGCGCTTACCGCAAGGTTTGAGTTATGCATGTAGAGCGATCTGATACCATTGCCATGAAGGATGATAACGTAAACTCCCATATCGCCTCCGCTGCCAGCAGCAGCCACTGTGCCATCGGCAATAGCCAAAATGGGTGTGCCGGTGGGGCAGGCCCAGTCGGTGCCAAAGTGAAAGCCGTCAAAACTTCTGGGGCCAAAGTGGCTCGAAACCTTCTGGTGGTTTGCAAAGGGATAACGAATGTTAAGGGCATAGACACGCCCCCATTGCTCAGTGTTTGCCAGACCAGTAGACCCACTACCATAGGCAATCGTATATTGCCTTGCAGCTTCAGCAACTGCCTCTTCTTGAGCTAAAAGCTCAGCAGCTACTTGCTGTAAAGCGGCTATCTCGGTAAGGAGGGAAGCTTCCGTAACCAGTTTTTCTTCCCACAGCGCGCCAATTTCCAGTTGCTTTTCGAGCGCCACACGCTCTTGTTCGGTATATTCAATGCGAGCTGCCTCGGCCTCGGCCTTAACTTCTTTAGTCTCTGCTATTAGGAGAGCATTTTGCTCATTGACACGGTTAATCAAGTCGACACAATTGATGAACTCCAAGAAGGACTGAGTCCCAAAGAGTACGTCCAGGTAGCTGCCGTTTCCGTTTCGATACATACTGGTTGCGAGCTCACCCAGTTGTTCTTGCAGCTCACCAATGCGCACCAGAGCAGCTTCCTCGCGCTCTTTGGCAGCAATCATGTTTGCCTCAGCCAGAGCATGAACAATCACCGCTGCATCGTAGTCGATGGAAATCTGATTAATCTCTGTTTGCAAGACATCAAGTCGACGAAATGCCTCGTCAACCTCAGCTTGTTTTTCTGCAGAAGTAACTGCGAAGGCTAAAGTAGGCGCTCCTTGTAAAAAGGGCAGTAAAAGAAAACTCACGGCTAAAAGAGTAGCGAGTAGAATATGGAGCAGGCTTTTACGCAAGAGATACCTGCTATTGGTTGTGTCCATATACATCATTTCTAATCAGCGAGCCACCCAAGAAAGTTCCCAAACTATCCTCATGACCTTGCCCTATTAATATCAGCAAAGAGAAATGATACCCCAAGCCCACCATTTTGTCATGTTTTTATAACAGAAGGTAGAGCAAACCCATGTCTGGCTAGGTCTGGGCTAGGTCTGGTTAGGTCATACTCTCCAACGTCATTGCGGGCTTGACCCGCAATCTTAGGTGCAATGTTGTGCAATGTTAGTTAGTTTGCGCCTCAATTGCTTGTGTGACGGACTTTGGTGGGATTTGCATGCGTTTTTTCAATCGGATTAGTAGACACTAACTATGAGACACCGCGGATTTAGGGCAATAAAAGCTGGACAGAAGCTTGGCTCCCGTCCAGCTACCACTGATTATTACTTCTTGATAAACCTTGGTGTTCCTGAGGGCGTGGTGATGTTCATAAAGGTGTTACCTGGCTTCTTGCCACCTACCTTGGGCACCAGCACTATTTGAATACCCTCAAGTCGGTAAGCGTGCCCTGCAGTACCTGCCTGCTCGTTATTCTTCGCCCATCCCATCCAGCCTACGTTTTGTGCATGAACACGGTAGTAGATGTCATAGTGCTTTTTAAGGTCTCCGGTAAGCTCGATGGTTATGGCTTCAAGCCTCAGTGCTCTGCCAGAAGTGCCACTCATGGGGCCTTTGGCATCCACCAAGCTTTTACCGTTAGTGTCAAGGCTCACTTTGCTTTGCCAGCCGATGGACTGTACATGGGTCGAATACCTGATGCCGCCAGAGATGCCGGTGTTGTTTTTTAAGTTGATCTTGATGCCTTCTAAGCGCAGGGCTCTTCCAGAAGTGCCACTCATCTGTCCATCTTTTTTGAAGGCTTGCCAACCTATGGATTGTACGTGGGTCTGGTAGCTTATAGAAATGGAGGGGTTATTGACTTTAATTGTATAGCTCTTGGTGGCAGACCCAGCACTGTTTTGAGCTTTTACTGTGAAGGTGTAGGCACCTGCTTTAGTGGGCTTGCCGGTTATGACCCCTGCACTAGAGAGCTTAAGTCCTGGAGGCAGGCTTCCTGAAGTGCGCAGCCAGGTGATGGTGCCTGCACCCTCGGCGGCAAGAGTCTTATTGTAGTTGATGCCTGTGATGCCAGCACTTACTGAGGCTTCGGTTGTTGTGATCTTTATCGCAGTAATCTTTATGGTAAAGGTCTTAGTTGTGCTGCCTGCGCTATTTGTTGCCTTAACAGTAAAGCTGTAGGTGCCTTGCTTGGTAGGCTTTCCGCTTATTATGCCTGTGTTAGAAAGCGTAAGCCCTGGGGGCAGGCTACCTGATGCGCGCGTCCAGGTGATGGTTCTGGCGCCACTGGCTGTAAGCGTCTTTTTGTAGTTGGCACCAACTGCACCGCTATGAACTGAGGCATCAGTTGTAGTGATGCTGGGCTTTACGGGCTTCCACTGGGCATAGACGGTAGTGTTGGTGGTTGCTTGGTAGGTGCGAACAGCACTGGCAGCCCAGGCAGCTCCACTTCCGTTGGCTTGAGTATTCCAGCCTGCAAAGGTATAGCCCGAGCGTGTAAAGCTGTTAGCTCTGGTAGCAAAGCTTGCTCCATTGGTTACGGTTTGAGATGAAACGCTTCCGCTTCCGCCGTTGGCGTTATATGACACCGTGTAGCTTTTGGGCGCTGCCTGGCCATTGACTTTGACTGTTGTTCCCTTGGTGGGACTTACTGGTGTGATGCTGGTTTCAGCAAAGGAGTTAATAGAGGCCACAGCAAAGTAAAGCCAGACTGATTGGTTTCCGTGGGTGAGTGGGGAATATTCGAACATACGAAAGCAATAATTATTGCCAACAGAGCTAGGATTTTGAGGAAGCTTAAAAGAAGCTGGCAGAGAAGCTATTAAGCTGCCAAAGCCGAAGCAGTTTAAAAAATTATCTCCTGCCTTGGCAATTCTAGAAAGGTCGAATGATCCTGCCGGGAAAGAAGTGAGAGAGCTGGTTGAGTTGAATCCTTGAAAAAATGAATTACCTGCCGTCGCAATCTTTGAAGTGTCAAATGATCCTGCTGGAAGGGAGGTAAGAGTGCCGCCCATGTTAAACATTAAAAAGAAGTTATCTCCAGCAATAGTGCCCGCTGAGGTCGTAGTGAAGGCTGACATGGCAGGCATTGCAGTAATAGCAGCCTTAACGCCAGAAACAAAGGCAAAGGCATCGAAAGAACCCGACCAATTTCTGAAGGTAGCGCCTGGGCTGGATTCTGCAACTTTTATGGTATCACCATTAGCAACAGTTAAAGTGGCACTGCCTCCCGCAGCAACCTGTGTACCTGCGCCGTTGTTTCGAGAGACGATAATGGCACTTCGCCATTTGTTTGTTATCCTAAGCTGACCGCTTGCTTGAGCCTTAATCTCAAAAGTAGCAGCATTGGCCAGAGGCATAACATCTGGGTTGACTTCTGCTATGCCCAGGCTCTCTGTGCTTAGGAGCTCCAGGGCATCTGCTTCTCCTAGGCTCAAGACATCAATAGCTCTCAGCTCTTCTGGCCCTATATTATTTAAATCTGGTGATGAGGAATCATCTAGCTCTTCGTTTGATGGCAGTTCAGGCTCGGGTGCGTCAGTGGCATCCTTACCCTCGGACTCATCAAGCTCAAAGAGTCCACCAGGATCTTCCTGCAAAGAAAAAACCTGCTCTTCATTGAGCAATTCGATGTCTGGCATATTACCTTCGTCAGCATATATCATGAGAGGAGCTGTGGGCAAGAGAGTGAGAGAAAGGAGCAAGGCGAGTGAGCAACAAAGAAATATCCTTTTTCGCGAGACCTTTCTCTTCGTGCTACCTGCTTCTGTTAGTGCATGTGCTTTTTTCATCATACAACCTTTCCCTTAATATAATTGTCCTCAGTGTTCGTGGCCAACCCACTTCTTGTTTTACCCTTCCCAAGCACTCAATTTGACAATAACAAGTGCTTGACCTGCAAGTATTATACCCAAGCCTTGAATTCTCTGGTTGAGGAAAAGTTAATAATGCCAATGGCTGTGCCGTTGGTGCCAAGGGGAAGCAGTCGCATCCCATCGATTAGAATTATGAAAATGTATATCCTTGCGCGGTGTCTGCTGGTCTGGTTTGGGCAAAAAGGCTGCAACCGCGAGAACAATGCTGGCTGTCACTTTTTGGCTCTGCTGCCAAGAACTCGGTCTTTGGAGGGGCAATCATAGCGTTTTGGACTTTGGAAGATATGGGGTCACTCTAGCTTAAATTCCTTGTCAGTAAAAGAGCATGGGATTAACCGGGTTTCTATTCACTTCTATTTGCAGGTGAAGATGAGGACCGGTAGAGTTTCCTGTGGAGCCAGACAGGGCAATAACCTCGCCAGCAGAAACTGCCTGTCCAGCGCTTACTGCAAGGCTTGAGTTATGCATGTAGATTGACATGATTTCATCGCCATGAGCAATCTTGACGTACACTCCCAGAGGGCCTGCCGTGCCTGCAGCCACCACGGTGCCGCCAGCAATGGCGAGAACAGGAGTGCCAGTTGGGCAGGCCCAGTCGGTTCCGTAGTGAAAGAAGTCAAAGCTTCTGGGGCCAAAGTGGCTGGATATTACCTGGGGGCTTGCAAAAGGGTAGCCAATGCCGAGGGCGCTGATACGCCTCAATTGTTCGTCAGTAACCGGACCAGCAGGCCCACTGGCATAGGCAGCAGCAGCCTGCCTTGCAGCCTCAGCAATTGCCTCTTCTTTAGCAAGAAGCTCGGCGGCCTCCTGCTGCAGGGCAGAAATCTCGCTCAAGAGATTAGCCTCAGCAGTCATCTTGCCTTCAAGGATTTGACCGATCTCTTCTCCCTTGGTGCGCCACACTAGCTCTTGCTCGGTGTATTCAATACGCGCGGCTTCTGCTTCAGCTCTAACTTCCTTGGTTTCTGCTACGAGGCTGGCATTTTGCTCGTTGACTCGATTGATCAAGTCCACAACATTCATGAATTCAGAAAAGGACTGGGCACCAAATAAGACATCAAGGTAGGTGCTGCTTCCATTACGATACATATAGGATGCGCGATCGCCCAGCTGCTCTTGCAGGTCGTCAATGCGCACCCGTGCGGCTTCTTCGCGCGCCTGGGCATCGAGCATATTTGCCTCGGCAATGGCATGAGCAGTTACCGCTGCATCGTGGTCAATAACGAGCTGATTAATCTCGGTTTGTAGTTGATCCATGCGCACTAAGGCTGCGTCCACCTCGGCCTGTTTTTCGGCAGAGGTAACGGCAAATGCCAGGTTGCTTGTGTTCCAGAGTGCAGATGCCAGCGTCAAGCTCAAAACTAAGAGAGCGGCAAGAAGAGTATGGGGCAGGCTTTTACGTAAGAGGTGCCTGCTATTGGTTGTGTTCATATGCACCATTTCTAATCGGTAAGCTACCTGAGAAGGTATCCCAGAAGTATTCTCAAGGTCTTACCCTATTCTATTGGTAAAGAGCAATAATACCACTAAGGTCGCCATTTTGTCATGTTTTTGATAACAGAACGTAGAGCAAGCCCATACTTGGTTACTGATTAGGCCCAATTCGTCATTGCGGGCTTGACCCGCAATCTGAGACGCATTTTGGTTAGATTGCGGCTCGGAGGCCGCAATGACGGACTACAGTCTGACTAGTAACCATACTTGGTTACGCCTTGAGCACCTCCTTGAGCAGAGTTGAGCAGAGAGGATGATATGGTGGACTCTTTGGTATACTCATAGAATGCACGTCTTTAAACAGCAATGATGAAAGAGAGAAGAAAGTGGCTGATGTCATCCCCTTTACTTGTTGGCGTCCTTCCAAAGAGTACGCGGCTCAAGTAGCTGCTGCCCCCTACGATACATTTTCTCGAGAAGAGGCAGCGAGAGAAATAGCCCAACACCCGTTGAGCTTTTTACGTATAGACAAGTCAGCCGCACTTTTTGGCGCTGAGGTAGACGAATACGATCCGCGGGTCTATGCGCGTGCGCGCAAAGAGTTGGATAACTGGTACGAGCAAGAGATTATGACTCCTTGCGATCCCGCACTTACCCCTGCTTATTATCTCTACCGCCTTACGCAGGGTAGTCACCAGCAGACGGGCTTGATAGCCTGTGCGAGCGTAGCAGACTATCAGCAAGGCATCATCAAGCGCCACGAAAATACGCGCGCTAAAAAGGAGGCGGACAGGGTTGAGCATATCAAGGCGCTTGAGGCACATACGGGCCCTGTCTTGCTCACCTATCCCAGTGATCAAAAGTTGGATGCCTTGCTGAAGGAGCTTACGCAAGAGCGCCCAGTGTCTCAACAACCCGCTGTGCAGGTGTCCACTAAGGAAGAGTCCGCAGTACAAGCACCCTTTCAAGAGCAGCAAGAGCAAGTTGCGCAGGCATCTAGTCAGGAGCAGCCCGCTCAAAGAGCCCTGCCTCTTTACGATTTTGTAGCCCCAGACGGCGTGCGCCATGAGTTTTGGCGTGTGGATGATGCTGAGGCAACAAGGCAGATACAGGCCTGTTTTGCGGACATCTCCACGCTCTATGTTGCCGATGGTCATCACCGCGCCGCTGCTGCTGCCCGGATTGCCAAACTCTACCAAGAGCAACAGTGTGATGGCTTGCAGGAAGCTCAGTACTTTTTGGTTGCCCTCTTTGGCAGCGATGAGCTTCAGGTGCTCGATTACAACCGTGTTATATCCGATAGAGCGGGGCACACCTCCGAGGAACTGCTAAAAGCCATAGAGGCAGTAGTGGATATTGAAGCCCAGGGAGATCAACCCTACAGGCCCTCTCAGCGTGGTGAGCTGAGTATGTATTTAGAGGGAACCTGGTACAAGCTCAAGGTGAGAGAAGCAACACGACCAACCGATGCTGTAGACGGTCTGGATGTAGCGCTGCTCCATGACGGCATCCTTGCCCCCCTGTTACAGGTGCTCGACCCACGCTCCGATGCGCGCATATCCTATGTGGGGGGAGCCCGTGGCTTAACCGAGCTGGCTGAGCGGGCAGACGAAAGCAGTGGCGTTGCCTTTGCGCTTTACCCCTGCTCACTTGCTGAGCTGTTTGCGGTGGCAAACGAAGACAGGCTTATGCCTCCCAAGTCAACCTGGTTTGAGCCTAAGCCACGCAGCGGCTTGGCTATTCACCGCATAGCCCATCGCATAGCTTCAGCATAGGCGGCCGTATCAAAACGACATCTTGCAGCTCCTGGCTATTCTTTCGTTAGAACAATAGGGCCTTCTGTGGACAATGCCACCGTCAGCTCAAAGTGAGCCGAAAGAGAGCCATCAGCCGTGTAGACTATCCAACCGTCTTCAAAGGGGCCCTGGGTGCGATAACCACCTGCATTGACCATTGGCTCAATAGCCAGCACCATGCCTGCCTTGAGCTTGACCCCACTTTTTTTGCGTCCATAATTGGGCACAGCGGGGTCTTCGTGCATGGCTCTGCCAATACCGTGCCCTACGTATTCGCGTACAACGCTAAAGCCAGCTGCTTCGGCAACATGCTGCACGGCGTGTCCAATATCTCCCACTCTTCCAGGTATTTGCGCGGCCTCTACACCTGCCCAAAGTGCCTGCTCAGTTACCTCAAGCAGCCTTGCAGCTTCCTCATCTATGTGCCCCACGGCAAAGGTAGCAGCGTTATCGCCATACCAATCATCCATGATGGCACCGGTGTCTATGGAGATGATGTCTCCCTCTTGCAAAATGACCTCGGCACTGGGGATGCCGTGCACAATCTCGTTATTGATTGACGAGCAAATCGAGCCAGTAAAGCCTCCGTAGCCTTTAAAAGCAGGGAGAGCCCCTTCCAGGCGAATCAAGTTCTCGGCAAATCGATCGAGTTCAAGTGTGCTGATGCCCGGGCGTATCAATTCTCCGGTCTTCCTGAGCACCTTTGCGCTGACTCGTCCGGCAGCGCGCATAGCTTCAATCTGCTCTGGTGTCTTGATGAGTATCATAGAAGCGCGATTCTACACAGAATCCTGTGCGGGTGGTTGAGTACTCAAACCGAGTACGCGTGCATATCCAGAAGAGCCATAATACAAAGACTTGGAAACCCGAGCGATGGTGGTGGCAGAGGCTCCGGTCTTTTCTGTAATGGCAGTGTAAGGCGCGCCAGTGCTCAGGAGACGGGCAACTTCCAAGCGCTGCGACATCTCTTCTATCTCTCTAATGGTGCACATGTCTTCTAAGAGTGCGGCCACTGCCGCAGGTTCATTGAGCGCAGCCAAAGCGTTGTAGAGTCTTTCGAGCTCCAGGGGAGTTGCAGGCCTCACGTTTTTGCTGGCTGCCATGTTTAGAGACCTTTCATAAGGCCATAGACTATGGCGTCAACCAAGGCATCCCAAGAGGCCTCAATAATATTTTCGTTAACTCCCACTGTGCCCCAGCTTGCTTCTCCGCCGGAGGTTTCGATTACCACACGGGTTACCGAGCTTGAGCCATAAGATCCGTCTATCACACGCACCTTAAAGTCTTGGAGTTTGAGCTGATCGACCTGTGGATAAAAGCGCGTTATGGCAGCGCGTAGCGCCTTGTCAAGAGCACTTACGGGACCATTACCCTCAGCAGTTGCAATAAAGCGCTCATCGCCTACATGAATCTTGATAGTTGCTTCGGTAGCCTTTGCGCCATCGGGACGTCTTTCGGTGATAACCCTAAACGACTCCAAGGAGAAGTATCGGGGTAGCGAGCCCAGCTCACCTTGAATCAATAAGGCAAGCGAGGCATCAGCTGCTTCGTAGGAATAACCCTGTGCCTCACGTTTCTTAATGCGCTCCAAAATTGCGGTTTGTTTGTCCTCTGAAACCTCGGGCACCGCTATGCCGAGCTCATGTGCCTTGACCTTAAATGCAGCTCTGCCGGCCAGTTCGCTCATTACGATATGGGTAAAGTTGCCCACCTTGGCCGGATCAATATGCTGATAGGCATCGGTCAGACGCGTTTCAGCACTTACGTGCATGCCGCCTTTGTGAGTAAAGGCGCTCTCACCCACGTAGGGGGCAAAGGCATCTTGAGCCACATTCATGGTATCGGCCACATAGCGAGAAAGCTTGGTGAGCTGCAAGAGGCGCATTGCTCCCACGGTCTCATAGCCAAGCTTGAGTTCCAAATTTGCTATTATGGTTAGCAAATCTGCATTGCCTACACGTTCGCCATAGCCATTGATGGTTCCCTGCACCATACTTACGCCAGCCAGTACCGCTTGAACGGAGTTAGCCACGGCACAGCCGCTGTCGTTATGAGCATGAATGCCCAGAGCAACCGGCTCTTCCAAGGTATTGAGGGCATAGATGGTTTCTTGGGTGATTTCCTGAATCTGATGGGGGAGCATGCCTCCATTGGTGTCTGCCAAAACGATGAACTCGGCGCCAGCCTCCTCAGCAGCAATGAGCACCTCATAGGCATACTGCGTGTTTTCGAGATACCCGTCAAAGAAGTGCTCGGCATCAAAGAAAACGCGCTTGCCCTTGTTTTTAAGGTATTGGATTGATTCAAAGATCATGCGAAGGTTCTCGACGCCAGATATTTGCAGAACCTGCTCTACTTGTCGCTCAGAGGCCTTGCCTACAATGGTAATAACTGGTGCGGCGCACTCGGCAAGTTGCTGGAGGGCGGGGTCGTCTTGAGGCGCACTTCCCTTTCTTGCCGGTAGACCAAAGGCCACTATTTGCGCGTGTTTAAGAGTGAGCCTCCCACTTGCACAGGCAGAGAAGAAGGCGGCATCTTTAGGATTGGAGCCAAGAAAGCCTCCCTCAATATAATCAATGCCAAACTCATCGAGGCGCTGTGCAATATGCAACTTGTCTTCCAAGCTCAAGCTCACGCCTTCGCGTTGAGCACCGTCACGTAAGGTCGTATCGTAGGCAATAATCTTTGTCATGTCTTGTTCGGAACTCCTTTTACCCGCTGGATAATCTCCTAAGCAAGCCACCAACGTAAGGCAGCAATGTGATAACTCAATAGTATAAGCTACTCACCACCAAAATTGAACCAGCTAGGGTATGTCCTCCCCTTTATGTCGAAAAAAGAACCTTATATCTCTTCGTTTTGTGCTGTTGTAGTGGCAAAAATGCTTATCAGATACAATTGAACCTCAAAACGCATTCGACTAAAGAAGGCTGCCGCCTATGACTGAGGCACAAAAACAGAGTCAGCTCAGATTGCTCCCTTCGGTAGATGAGGTGCTATCTCATCTGGAACAGCAAGGACTAGGCGCGGATCTGCCGCGACCAGTGCTGGTGATAAGCGCAAGAAAAGCTGTTGATGATACACGGCAAGGTATCTTGGAAGACAGGTTTTCTGAGGTGAAGCTTGAGGACATTATTCAGCAAGCCGCAACGTACACAGAAGCTTTCAGGTGCCCCTCGCTGAGGAGCGTCATCAATGTCTCAGGCATTGTCATTCACACTAACTTAGGCAGGAGCCTGCTTGCTCGCGAGGCACTCGATGCAGTACAGGAGGTTGCCTCTGCCTACTCAACACTTGAGTACAGCACAGCAACCATGGCGCGTGGTAGCAGACACCACCACTATGAAGAGCTGCTCTGCATCCTTACGGGTGCCGAGGCCGCCTTGGCGGTAAACAACAATGCCGGGGCAGTTCTGATGATACTGAGCTGCTTTGCCGCAGGGCGCGAGGCTATTGTATCGCGCGGAGAGCTTGTAGAAATTGGCGGCTCCTTTCGCGTACCCGATATCATGCGCCTCTCTCAAGCAAAGATGGTAGAGGTGGGTACAACAAACAAGACGCATCTTTTGGATTACCAGAGTGCTCTCAGTCCAGATACGGCGCTATTACTTAAGGTGCACCGCTCAAATTTCAGGATGATAGGCTTTACTGAGGAAGTGAGCATTGCGGAGCTCAGGCAACTGGCCAATCAGGCGGCAGAACAAAGGTCTGTCTGCTCAAGCGAGCCTTGTGCCTTTGACGAGCTTTTGGTGTACGAGGATCAAGGCTCCGGTGTCTTTGTTGATTTGGGTAGTATTGCTCAAGGAGAATTTACGGTTATGGAATCTCTGCGAGCTGGAGCAGACCTCGTTTCATTTTCTGGCGACAAGCTGCTTGGCGGTCCTCAGGCGGGTATTATCGTGGGCAAAAAAGCTCACATCGATATACTCAAAAGCAGCCCGCTTGCCAGGGCTCTTCGTCTTGATAAGATGTCTCTGGCTGCCCTGGAGGCTACGCTCAGGCTGTATCTAAACAAGGAGAAGGCTCTTCTGGTCATCCCTACGCTACGTATGCTGGCCATGCCTCTTGAAGATGTGCAAGAGCAAGCGCAGCAACTCTGCTCTATGCTGGAAGAGATGCTTGCCCTCCTTGGCACACCTTTAAACCCACCCACATCCACACCCACACCTCAGACTCCACCCCTGGCGCAGCTGACTGTTCAAGAGGAAGCGGCGCAAGCCGGTGGCGGCTCTTTGCCCGAGAGCGAGATTCCTTCCTTTGCAGTGAGTATCGAGTTTTTGCAAGGCAGCGCCCTGGAGTGTGAGCGCTTCTTGGTGTCTGAGTGGAGAACTCCTATTATTTGTCGCATCAAAAAAGGGCGCCTGCTTGCCGACCCCAGAACTCTGCAATCGGTTGACGAAATGCAAGAAATCGTCGAAGCCATCAAGCATTACTTTGTGTGCAAGGTTTTGCCATTGAAACAGGAGTGAACTTAAAGCATGACAAAAGCACCCCCCTTGACGCTTGGTACCGCTGGACACATTGACCACGGTAAGTCTGCGCTGGTGCGCGCCCTCACGGGCACAGACCCCGACAGGCTGCTTGAAGAAAAGCGGCGCGGTATAACTATTGAGATAGGATTTGCCGAGCTACCTTTGCCCGATGGCACTACGCTCAGCGTTGTTGATGTGCCTGGGCATGAGCGCTTTGTAAAACAGATGATTGCAGGCGCCACAGGCATCGACATGGCACTTCTTTGCATTGCTGCCGATGACGGCGTCATGCCACAAACCGAGGAGCATCTTGCTATTTTAGAGCTTCTTGGTGTTGAGGCCTGCATTGTTGTTTTAACCAAGGCAGACCTGGCAGACGAGGACTGGCTCTCTTTTGTGAGCGCAGAAACCAGCCAGTGCTTGGCAGGCACAGCTTATTCAAAAGCACCCATTGTTGCATGTTCCAGTAAAACAGGCGCTGGCCTCACGGAGCTCACGCAGGCCATTGCCATCCAGGCCAGTCTGCATCGCAAAAAAGATCGAGGGAGGTCGTTTCGTCTTCCTGTAGACCGAGCCTTTACCATCAAAGGCAGCGGTACCGTGGTAACCGGCACGCTTTGGAGTGGCTCTGTAGCTATTGGCGACGAAGTCATGGTTTTGCCTCATGAAAAGATATGCCGGATAAGGGGCATCCAGATCCACGACCAGCAACAAGAGGTGGCTCATGCAGGCAATAGAGTTGCCCTTAATCTTAACGCCGTATCTGTTGGAGAAGTCGAGCCTGGCAGCTTTTTGGTTGCTCCCCACTCAATGGCTCCCACCGACCGCTTTGATGCACTCTTCTCATACCAGAGCGCGCTCAAAGCCAAAAAGCCCCTCAAAAGCGGCAGCAAGATCCGGCTCGCCCATGGCACCAGGGAGGTATTAGGACGACTACTGCTCATTGACCCTTTGGGCAAAGAAAAAGCACTCACCCTTGAAAGCAGAGAGCTTGTGCCTGGAAGCAAGGCCTGGGTGCAAATACGCCTTGACGAGCCCCTGGCTGTGGCTAGAAATGATCACTTCATCGTACGTTCGCGCTCTCCCGTGGCGGTCTTGGGAGGTGGCATCATTCTTGCATCGCACCCCCGCAGAAGAACCATACTGCAAGAGGGAGAACAAGACCTTCTTACTGCGCTGGAAGGCTCTGAGGCAGAGCAAATGGTATCTTGTGCAGTGGCGCTCAAGGTACTGCCATTTACTGCGCCAGCTCTTTCAAAGGAGCTTGAGCTGTCCTTGCATCTTGTTGTGAGCGCAGTTGATACTCTAGTCAAGCAAGGTCGAGTAAGCATCATAGGCAAGACTCCAGATTCTCAGTGGTATCTGGCCACCCCTCTCCAAAAGAAGTACTTACAAAAGCTTGAGAATCTGCTCATTGCCTTTCACACTGAGAGCCCAGAGCTTCTTGGCATAACCAAGTCTGCGCTCGCTCAACGCTTCCTACTGCCTTTGGGCGCTACCGCCTTTGATGCCTTGCTTTATACTGCAGAGCGCAAGGGAATCCTTGCCGAGTCCAAAGGACTCATCAGTCATCCAAGTTCTCATGCGCACACCCGTGGGCTTGATGCTGAGGCGGCTCAGTTACTACACTCCTTGCTGAAGCAGGCAGCTGCCGCACCTCCTACCGTAGATAGGCTGATTTCTGAGTCAAAGCTTGATGTAAGTGTTGCGCGACGCTCACTTGCTGCCATGGAAGAGACGGGCAAGGCGGTGCGTATTTGCAAGGAGTATTACTACGAAAAGTCTGCCTATGATAATCTGGCACAAAAGGTAGGCAGCCATCTTAAAAAGACCGGTCAAGCCAGCGCTGCTGAGCTCAAAGAAGTCATGGGCGTGAGCAGAAAGCACGCCATCCCTTTGCTCGAATACTTCGACAACTGCCAAATAACTCAACGAAAAGAAGACCTGCGAGTCCTCGGGCGGGCTTACATACATGAGGTGGATGCTTAACAGGCAGGCACGGCATGAGACCAGCGCCAACCCTCTTATAGTCACTCACGGAGCAGTCAGAGAACAGGATACTGGCTTAGCCTATAATGCTTTTGGGGATGGATGGCTCCTGGTGGGGCCCGCGGTCTTCAAAGCCGTTGTGAGGCGTGCAGAGCGTCTCGGGTGCGTTCGATTCGCACGCATTCCCGCCAAGCATTGTGGTTGGGCAAAGATACGCAAGGACGGTCTTTTTGCAAGGAAGGTCTGTTTGATGAAAGACGAAGCACCTCTGTACGGCACATCGAGTGCTTCTTGCTTGAGAGAGCTTGAGGTCATCAAGGTCTCCGAGGGGGGAGCACAAGAAATCACCGAGACGGTGGCCGTTGAGGCAGCAGTAAAAATCAGTTACGGCATAGGTATTACCAAGTCTGTTTCGCTGAGTCCCAAGGATTTGTACGACTATACCCTGGGGCACGCGTTTACCTCGGGTATCATCAGCAGTCCTGATGACCTTATTGACTTTGCTCTTTGCACCGACAGTGACCCCATGAAGATAGTGGCTACTGTACGCAAGGACCTTAACCTCAAAGATATACAGACGAGCCGCGCCAAACAGGGCGGAGTGTTTGAAGAACCAGGCACTTCTCTGCCTCCCGAGGCCATCTGGAGCATCAACGAAACACTTTTGTCCAAGCAGGAACTGCACCAGCTCACCGGTGCTACGCACGCAGCTTCCTTTGTGGGCTTTGACGGCGAGCTCCTTTATATCAGAGAAGACGTAGGGCGGCACAATGCCGTTGAGAAACTCATAGGCGCGCTTCTCTCAAACAAGGTGGATCCAAGAGAGGGTTTTGCTTTTTTATCGAGCCGTTGCGCCTTGGAGTTGGTACAAAAATTGGCCTGCTACGGGATACGCACCATTGCAGCGATTTCTGCACCTACCTCTGCCGTCATAGACTACGCATTGTCTCAAGGTATTACAATCTGCGCCTTTTCTCGGGGCAAACGTTTTACGGTATACACCCATCCCGAGCGGCTGAGCATACACCTGGACTAGGCATGCACAGCCGGGTGAGTACAGCCCGTAAGGGCATAGAGCAAGTCTCAAATTGCTATAATAAAAAGCAATATAGTGAGACTTCTTCTGGTCTTCTTCGGGACTTCCCCCAGGCCTGCGCCCAGGCCTCCTCCCAAAAACTCCTTGGTCTACTTAAAGACTGTGGTGTAGTTGTCCCTAATCTCGGGTAGCGAGTTCAAAAAGCTGGTGAGTTGATCTTTAGCGTTGTCGTAGGCTTCTTCAAATAAACCCATTTCTTGCGCGCGCCCTTCCATTGCGAGCATCCTCGACTCGAAAAGATCAATGTAATCACCCACTTTGTTTTGGTTAAAAAGGGAGCCTATGTCAAACAATACCTCGGTAGAGCCGTCAACCTGGGTGTGCGAGAGTATCTGCGCCCGCGGAAGCCTGATGGTAATGACATCGTCAGCCTGCTCCACTTTGATCTTGGTGCCGTCTATGCCTATTTCTATGACGCCGTCATAGCATACGCCTAAATATGATTCTGTAAACGGCAGCTCGATGCTGCCCATTCGAGCCACGTCTCTTTCGTAGATGATGTTGGTGTAGCGATACGTAAGTGTGGAAATCTTAAAGCTCTTGATTACCTCCTCAGCCACAACGGCATTGCCCTGCTCACGCTCTGTGGTTATGGCGGGTTTGGCAAAAAGTCCTGTAACCAAGGCACCGCTGATAAAAGATACCATTATGATGCCCACAATTAGGAGACCGAGCAAAAACGTGTTTCTCGCTTTGTTAGACTTCTCTGCTGCCTCGGTCATGGCAAGCTCGCTTGCTTGTTCGGTCATAATCTTCCTGCTTGTTTCTTCAGTCATGGCCAGACTCCGTTCAACTCTCTATACTTGCATGGTTTTGGCACCCTCTTGGTGTAGTAACAACAAGACACAAAGACTTGCCAACCACACGTCACAATCTCAAACAGCCCCTCAGGTATTATCGTTGCATATTATGACACAACTGTAGTACGTTTGGCTGCGCTCGGCTTAGCTGCCTTTTCTCATCCTTTTCTCATAAAATGGACTTTTCATCTACTTAAAAGTATCTCGGAGTTTTTGGTGTGCCTCAGAAAACCTTGCGTACTCTTTGTGTCGCAATCTGCTTGCTGTTTTATCTGCTATACGCTTAGCAACCTTTGCCAGCTCTAACGTACTTGTTAGCTGGTTGTTCGTCACGGTAATGACGTCGATGCCACTGAGCGCCAAGGCGTTTCGTCGGATGGAATCTCGCGCTATGTGCTCTGCACCTGAGTGGTACATGTTGCTGTCATATTCCACAGCAAGCTTAAAGTCTGGCCAATAGAGGTCGCAATAATAGAATTGCTTGCTCGATCCCTTTCTGGCTTGTAAAGATGGGGTTATTTTGGCATTCAGCTCAGGGGCAGGCAAAGCATAGCCACCAAGCATATTGGGCAAGGTTAACAGCATGGCAAGCATAGTTTCTCTTGGAGAAGCAGAGCCGTCTCCTAAAAAACGCAGGGCTCTTTGCGCATTCTTTATGCCGTGCGCCCCTCTCATTCTACTTATAAAAAGTGAAAGTAGCTTCTTGCTGGATAACCCTGAGCCTCGTTTATAAAAATCCTCTGTAAAGCTGAAGTCCTTTTTTAGCGGGACTCCTTCGTGCTTTGCATATGAGCCACAAAGCTCAAATCCAAGTTCCACGAGCTTAAGGAAAGAGAGCTCGCAAGACATCTGTAGAAAACAGAGTTCGGGAGAGGCAACGTAGAAGTCCTTGCCAATGCGCACAAAGCAGCCGTCTGGCATGGCACCAGCATAAGTATGAAAGCGAATCCCCACAGACGAGCGCTTGGCATTTTGTGTAGAGACCATAACGTCCAGCGGTAGAGGAAAGCCCAAGGCAAAGCTTTCAAGCAGCATTGAGGAGCAGGGCGCTGCATCGGGCAAGTTTTTTCTGCGCAAGGGTCTCTCGCTGGCATCACGAGCAGCTTGCTGCTTTCGCCAGTATTGCAAAGCGGATCTGTGGCTGATAAATACTTCCATGGCAGCATTCTAGCAGTATTTGCCAGAAAATTACGTTTTGGGGTAAAAAATGCCCTTTCAAAGACCCCTACTCTCTCTCACCCTCCCTTAAGAAGCCATTATTGCTCCCTTCACATATCAATATGAGGGCAATTGCGCAAACTAGTTACCCCGAAACGTAAAAATCTGGCAAAAATCTGAGTTTTCATGCCAAGCCATAGACTTTATTTCTGGGTCTGCAAAACAGCCATGATGCGATTCGTGGTAGCTACAAGCGGCTCTACTAGCTTTATGATACGCCAGTTACCAGCGAAGCCAGTGTCATGCTTTGGGTAAAGCATGACACTGTAGCTAATAAGTTGGGTTTTCTACTACCTTGCAGAGCGTAGGAGGTAAAGCAAGTCTACAAAGTCTTCTCGGTAGCCAGCTCTGTCTTTGCCAAGGTTTTCTTCTGCCAGATCCGTCATAGTACGTAGGGCGTTGCGACCACCTGCGCCTTCGTTGCGCAGAAAGTCTCCAAAGAGTGCAACAGCCGATACAAAACCAAAGTCTGTAGTGTTCTTGCTGTCCGCATATTCCTGGTATTGAGGAAACTCCACCAGCTGGCTTGCCTTCTCGCCGGGGTCTTTGTAGCGAATTCTTACGTCAAACAGGTGATCACCCTCAACAGCCTGTGCATCGTGGGTGGTAAACTCAAAGAGCAAGATGATGTCTGTGCCCGCGCCGATCTCTCCGGCATCAACGCGGTCGTCATCAAAGTCCTCGGCTTTGAGCATACGGTTTTCGTAGCCAATCAGGCGATAGCTGTAGACAGCTTCTTCGTTAAATACGATTTGCGCCTTAACGTCGTCGGCAACGGTAAAGAGGTTGGATGCCAGTTCGTTTACCAACACCTTCTCTGCGGTGCGAATGCTGTCTATATAGTTGTAGTTTCCGTTACCATCCTTGGCAAGCGTCTCCATAATGTCGTCACGGATGTTGCCGGTGCCAAAGCCCAACACACTCAGGTAGACGCCAGTGTTGCGCTGCTTGGAAATGAAGCGAGAGAGCTCTCTTGTGCTCGAAATTCCTACATTAAAGTCGCCGTCTGTGGCTAGGATAACGCGATTATTGCCACCTTCGATGAAGTATCTCTCGGCCAGCTCGTAGGCTGTTTGTATGCCCTGCTCTCCTGCAGTCGAACCGCCTGCCCTAAGCGAGAAGATGGCATCTTCGATGTACTGGTTGTCTGAGCCACTTGCACCTCTGAGCACAACCTCGGTGCCACTGGCATAAGTGACGATTGAAACGCGGTCGTCTTCGTCTAAGGTCTCAACGAGGAGCGCGAGGGATTCTTGCAGGAGGGGGAGCTTGTCATACGAACTCATGGAGCCTGACACATCAATGAGAAAGACCAGGTTGCTGGCAGGTAGCTCGCTGCGGTCTACCTCGCGTGTTCCCACGCGAACCAGCGCCAAGCTCTTTTCCTCATCAAAAGGCGAGGGACCTATTTCGGTGTAGAAGCCAAAGGGGCTCGTGCGATCAAACTGAAGCGGCTCATCAAAGCTAAACCAGTTGATGAGCTCTTCGGTGCGCACCGCATCGGGCGGCGGCAGCGAGCCATTTTCTATAAAACGCTTAACATTGGAGTATGAGGCCGTGTCCACCTTAAGAGAGAAAGTGGCTTCCGGGCGCTTGGACACCAGCTGCTCACCCTGCTCATCAATAGCTAAGTATTGCTCACCAGAGCCGTAGTCGTAGTAAACTCCATCGGAGTAGCCGCTCACTGCTGGTGCATCTTGAGCCGTGTCTGAGAGCAGGAAATCTGAAGCAACGCTGCAGCCGCTCAAAGCCAGCAGCATTGATAAGATCAAAGCTATGGTAGTTATCTTTCGTCCAGTTTTCATATTCTTCACCTTCATCCTTCTTTTGGTTTCTGTTGCTTACTTGCTTACCTAAAAACCTCCAGAAGTTCAAAAACATTACAGCTTTCTCTAAAAAATCTTTTGATACTCCAACGACGCTCCAACGACGCCTTTAAGGCGCTCCAACAATACTTCGATAAAAGGCGGCTAATGCACCAAGGTTGTCTTGGCTGGTGAGGGTGTAGTCTATGCTGCCATGACTAAAGGCAAGCAGCATGTAGGCACTGTCAATACGTGCCGATACGACGGTTCCGTCGATGACTACTTCTCTCATGGGCACCGTAGTGCCGTTGGCTACCTGATGAGAATCTATCAGCTCATCGTCTCCAGTACTTCTCATAGCAAGTACTACGCGCCCAAAGCTTGGGCTTTCCAGAGTGTAGAGCGTGGTTCCGTTGTCGTAGTCCTCACCAGTTTTGCGAAAGTCCGCAGGTAGGCTAAAGGTCAGAGGCAGCATCTGTACGACCAGTTGGGGAGCAGAGCTAGCGGAGTCCACACTCCCATTGGGGCTTATGGGCGAGGGGCTTTCTGCCAAAGGGGAGTTTGTAAGCGCGGGGATTCCCACAAAGAGGGCTGCAAAAATCAAACAGGCAGCTGTAGCGAGGATTGCTGGCAGGGGAGTGCGCCTGCGCCTTGTTTGCTTAGAGCGCCCCGATACAAGAGCTCGCACCGTTTCATCCGAGCGCGGTGTTTGATAGTCAACACCTTGCAAGCGCATGGCTTCTGCTTCGGTAAGAAGAGAGCCGCCTTGCTGCTCTACCCAGGCATCTGCCAGGCGCTTAGCATCATGTTCAGAAAGCTGCTTCATGTATCATCTCCGCCAGTCTCTTTTTGGTGCGGTGTAGGCGCACCGTCACGTTGTTTTCTGTCATGCCCATTTGCTGGGCTATTTCTCGGTGGGACAAGTCATAGGCGTGCTTAAGCACAAAGATTGTTCTTGACTCTTCATCAAGCCGGTCAACGATCAAGAATATTTGCTCTGTAGAGAGCTTGCTCAGCACTTCTGCCTCCAGATCAAACGAATCAGCAGGCTCATCGTAGGCTGCACCATCTTCATATGACGGTATCAACAGGGGCATCGCCGAGCGCTTCTTGACCATAGTTAAGGCCACATTGCGAGCAATGGTGCCCAAAAAAGCCGCGGTGCGTGGCGAGTCGGGATCATCTATCTTTTCCAAGTTGCGGTAGACGCGAATAAAGGCTTCACTCACCGCATCTTCAGCCTCCATTGGGTCGCGCAGTATCTCCCAGGCCTTGTAATACAAGAGATTCTTGTACTTGCGATACAGGTATTCAAATGTGTTTGCTTCGCCCACATGAGCAAAGACAAAAACCAGGATCACACATATCCTTTCTGGCCAGAGGGCTTGAGCAACAGTGCACTAGTAATAACCTTTTGAGCATTGGTTATATTACACGTTTCATGGATTTTGAGAGCAGATAGTCCAGGCCTGCATCGGGGAATCTACGTTACAAACAAGATACAATAGGCTAACAGACTTTAAGTAAGACTCAGCACACGCAAAGGAGGTGACATTATTTCTTGCCCCTGTAACATATCTAAAGAGTGCCCTTGCACCTATTCTTGCGCCAGGCACGGAAAGTGCTGCGACTGTACTACCTATCACCAGAGGAGCGGCGGCTTTCCCGCCTGTTTCTTCTCTGTAAAAGCTGAGCGTAGCTATGACCGGAGCTATGAAGCACTAAAAAAAGACAGAGAAGCAGCTGAGAGATAACTGACTGTGTATAATTCCAGCACCATGCCATCCTGTGCGCCTGGCTTTAGCCAAGACCTCAAGAACCCAACAGCGATGTGGTAGCATAGGGTCAGTAAAAGAATGAAAAGCAGCGAGCTCACTGCGGCTAGGAGAGTTTTTGATATGAAAAAGTTTAGATGTCTTGTGTGCAAACACGAGTTTGATGAGAGTCAGGCAAAGCTTGATGAGCAGGGTACATTACATTGCCCCGTTTGCTCGGTTACCGCAGAGAATTTTGAGATTGTCGGCAGTGTGGGAGCGGAGTCAGCTCTAGCAGAGCCTGTAATAGCAGAGCCTGTAATAGCAGAGCCTGTAATAGCAGAGCCTGCAACAGCAGAAAACCCCTCAACACCACACACGCCCAGCGCCGCCGAGAGCACAAGCTCACTTGCCTATCCCAAGGAGTTCGTTCGACATGATGAGTCGTGCAGATTCATGAAAGAGATCCACGAGATGGCGCTGACCGGAGAGCCCCCTGTAGAGGCCATGGGTCTTAAGACGGTCAACCCAAGCTGGGATGACATTCTCATACTGGGAGCCCAGCTCGATCCCCAGCCTTTGGAGGCAGGAGAAGAAGTCAGCACCTCCACCGTCATTGGAAAGCACGCTGCCAAGCCTCTTGTCATGCAAAACCCCGTGTTCATCTCCCATATGTCCTTTGGCGCACTCTCTAGAGAGGCAAAGATCTCGCTGGCCAAGGGCAGCGCACTCGCCAATACTGCCATGTGTAGCGGCGAGGGCGGCATCTTGCCAGAGGAGCAACAAGCGGCAGCGTTATATATCTTTGAGTATGTGCCTAATCGCTACAGTGTTACACCAGAAAACCTTAAGCGCGCAGATGCCATCGAAATCAAGATAGGACAGGGTACCAAGCCAGGCCTAGGCGGGCAGCTGCCCGGAACAAAGGTAACCTCCGAGATAGCAGCGGTGCGGGGCAAGCCCGAGGGGCAAGACATCCACAGCCCATCGCGCTTTACTGAGTTCTCCACCAAGGAAGGGTTGAGGGATCTAGTCGATCGCCTTAGAAATGAGTCAGAAGGCTGCCCCATAGGCATCAAGATTGCCGCAGGAAGAATCGAAAAAGACCTGGCCTTTTGCGTATACGCAAAGCCAGATTTCATCACCATTGATGGCAGGGGAGGAGCTACTGCTGCAAGCCCCTTGCTGGTGCGCAACGCCACCTCGGTGCCAACGATCTATGCACTCCATAGAGCCCGCAAGTATCTTGACTCAATCAACTCAGATATTTCCCTCATCATAACCGGCGGCCTCAGGGTAAGCTCAGACTTTGCTAAGGCATTTGCAATGGGAGCCGATGCAGTGGCTATTGCAACCTCAGCCATGATTGCCCTTGCCTGCCAGCAATACCGCATATGTGAATCAGGGCAGTGTCCTGTGGGAATAGCAACGCAAGACCCCGAGCTGCGCACTCGCCTTGACATAGACACTGCCGCAAAGCGCGTTGCCAACTTCCTCAATGCAACCCGCAGAGAGCTTGAGACCTTCGCACGCCTCACCGGTCACAAAGACCTTCATGACCTGAGCGTAGACGATCTTTGCACCACCAACAGCGAAGTATCCCGTCACACGAGTATCCCTCATGCTTAGTGTCTGCTACGAGGAGTAGGCATGAAAAACAGCCTTACTCTACTGCAGTTATCGAGCAATTAGTATTTGAAGCGCAAGCTGGCTGGCACTACGTTGCTGTTTTTCCAGAACTCTGTGATCCCTTTGGATTCCAAGAGATATAAGCCCATTGGATGTTTCTAATACTTCCATCATCCTCTTTCTTGTCTGAGTGCAAGTAGCGAAGTTCTGGGTGGTAGCCCATCTTAAAGAGGATGTTGAGGCCGTATATGTAGTCAGGTAAAAAAGACATTCCGCTGACAACTTCTCCCAATGCCTTTGTAGTACGCGGTCCAAATTCTGTAGCAAGGGTAACTGCTACTTTGCGACGTGCCACACGGCTCAGCTGCTCAAAGGCTAGCCATAGATCCTCAACCATAGTTGAGCGAGAGGCTATAGCCACATCAACACACTTGTCAGTAATGCCATGAGCTTTCCAGTCATCTTCCCAGGACATGAGCTTGGCTTCTAGCCTTGCACTGCTGTCTCATTGCTGCGTTTTAACAGGGCTTCAAGCATTTTTAGTGAAAAATCACAGGCAATAACAGGGTGCCCAGCCATTGCAAGAGGAACTGCCAGTGCACCATTACCGCAGCCCATGTCAAAAACAGTTTCGCTTGGCTTAAGACCCAAGTATTCAATAAACTGTTCAGAGTACGCTGAGTTTTCGCCTCGCTGGTACCGTTTGGAAAACTCCTCAGCACGCCCATCCCAATAATGTGCATCATCGGGACACTCTCTGTGTGCAAATCTTTTGATCCACAGGCTTTGCCAATCAATATCGCAAATGGGGTTCATAGCCAAGATCCTCACTTTTCTTTTTCAGACTCGCCATACATAGGGAGGCAGACTGTTCGCCCGCATGAAGGTATGTCAATAATTTGGTTTTCGATATCGTAAAGCTCTTTTACGGATTCTTCGGTAATTATCTCAGAGCCTTTTCCCACGCTATGCTTGCCCTCCTTAAACATCATGAACACCTTTGCATCCAGCAGTAGACCATGATCGGGTGAATGGGTCGTCATGATCATTGTGCGGTTCATGTTTTCTACCAGATTGCTAATATGGCTGATAACCCTTGCCTGATTACCAAAATCCAAATTGGCCACAGGTTCGTCAAGCACCATGATTGGTGTGTTCTGTGCAATTGCACGCGCCAACAAGGTTAACTGACGCTCTCCTCCGCTGATCTCGGTGTACTTCTTCTCGGCAAGATAACCAATGCTCAGAATTTCGATGGCCTCGTCTATTGCTGCCCTGTCTTTGGCGCTGAGCCGCCCCATGCCCTGTTGATAGGGATTGCGCCCCATCGAAATCACTTCCTTAACCAAAAAGGGAAACGGAGGCGTGTGACTTTGCGGAACATAGGAAATCTGCCTGGCCAGCTCGCGATGCGAGCAGTTTTTGAGTTCTTTTCCATTGTAGAGGACTTGACCAGAAATCGGTTTAATCAGCTTGAGCAAGGTCTTGAAGAAAGTGGTTTTTCCGATGCCGTTGGCGCCGAGAATGCACCAGATCTCTCTTTCTCCAATGGAAAGATTAATGTTTTCTACAATTGCTTTGCCATTATAGCCACAGGACAGGTTGTTAAGGTCAACTCTCATGCTAGCTCACCACGCAGTTCCTTTTCGTCTCATGAGCGAAATGATAAAGGGAATCCCAATAAGAGAAGTTGCTATACCCAAGGGAAGCTCCACGGTTAGCAGGCTTCGACAAAGGTCGTCCATCAACAGCAGATAGCTTCCTCCTATAAGAATGGAACCGGGAATCAGATACTTGTAGTTTGGGCCTACCAGCATTCTCACAAGGTGTGGTACCACCAGCCCTACCCAGCCTATTGTTCCAGTTATGGAAATTGAATAGGAGGTCAGCACAGTGGCGGTAACGATAATGACTGCCCGCAGAGCTCGAGTATTAACCCCAAGGCTCTTGGCCTCTTCCTCGCCAAGTGAGAGGATGTTTATCTTGTTGCCAATGTAGAGCATAATGAGAAAGCATGCGCCAAAAGGAACGAGCATGCTGATGACATCAGAATAGGTGGCTCGGTTTAAGCTGCCCATCAACCAAAAGGTGATTTCGGGCAGTTGATTGCTGGTGTCTGCGGTGTATTTCATGAGTGTTATCAGGCTATGGAACAAACCCAATGTCATTTAGTTAAGAGTAAACAATTGCACGCTGTATGTAATTTGCATGCCAAAATAGCAAGGGGTAACAAAAATTTCTCATAATAATGCTTGACAAGTGCCAAAAAATTTGCGGCC
>WQXH01000022.1 GCA_009784945.1 Coriobacteriia bacterium
AGATCAACTTACAAAACACCACAGGAATATCAGGAGGCATAAGCTATGCCACTCACGTGCAAAGCATTGGCTGGCAAAGCAAAGTAAGCTTAAGCTCAAACGGCAACAACAAAACTGCTGTAAGTGGCCCCATGAGTGGTACTTCAGGTAGAGCACTCAGGCTTGAAGCCATAACCATAGAGCTTACCGGAGACTTAAAGAAACACTACGACATCTACTACCGTGTACACGCACAAAAAGTAGGCTGGATGGGATGGGCAAAAAATGGCCAAGAGGCAGGTACTGCTGGTCATGCCTACAGACTTGAAGGTATACAGATACTGCTGGTGCCTAAGGTAGGTGGTAAAGCACCGGGTAATGTCTATAAGGGCATTACCACGCCTGCAGGTACGCCAAAGTTTATTAAGAAGTAAAAGCTGACAAGAGCTGAGAGCTTAGAGCTTAGAAGCCAGTGGAAGCAGCATAATGTCTCCACTGGCTTTGTGCTTGAGAAGGAGTCTTTGAAGAACTACTCTGGATTACTCTAAAGTAGCTGCCAGGGGGCGGTAGCACCTGGTGCCTAGCTAATGTATGAAGTGTCAACTTTGGTATAGGAGCATATGGGGGCATATTGAGGGCGCTGCCTTGCGCCTTTTGGGCTATTATGGAGAAATGAGAGCAACCGCCATGTTGGTCACCTTTAGCAGTGTGCTTTCTTCAAGACTGCCTACCTTTGAGCCTATGGCAGACTGCTTGATAGCTGTAATCTTGTCAACCTCAACAAAACAATCTCTGTCGAGGCCGTTTCTCTGACTTGGTTTTATTGCAATGCGCGTGTCAATCTCATCATTATCCATAGAGGTAAGAGGGGCAATCAATACAGAGCTTCCGGTAGAAAAACGCGGGTTTTGCATAATCAATACAGGTCGTGGTTTTGAGGAATATGCACCACTGTGCGCGGTTACGATCTCTCCGTACGCCCACTTCACCAGTCTCCCCAATCTGCGCGAACACTGTCCAAGAAAGCCATAGTGTCTTTTTCATCTAGCGCCCTGGCAGAGAGCGAAAGAGGAACTGCTTTTGCCTTGACTGTTTGTGTGGCAAACATTCTTACTGCGGTTGGAGCGTCCAAGCCAAGCGACTCGACAATTTTGGTGAACTCCCTCTTTAATTCTTGATCCATGCGAACAGATAAGGTCTCATTCATAACAAATCCAATCATTTGCCTACACTATCTCATCAATTGTAGCATAATGAGCTGTATACTGCATTTGATTAGTCCGCCTCATCTTGAGGAGCGCATGCCAAACTTGTTGTGGGCAAAAGAACAAGAGCAGTGCCTATCACTTTGCTTTGCTGCTATGACTCGCTGTCTTTGATGCCCGAAAGAGCTCCTCTACTTTTTTCGCGTTCTATTGTTGTGGGTTGTCCGTGTCCTGGAAAAACCTTGGTTGCACCGGGCAGTTTTGCCAGTTGCTCAAGGCTCTTGAGCATGTGCCAATAGCTTCCGGTCGAAAAATCTGTACGCCCATACGCTCCCTCAAATAGCGTGTCGCCCGTAAGCAGCTGAGCTCCAGCCTCATCATAGAGACAGATGCTGCCTTCCGTATGACCAGGAGTATGCAAGGTCTTAAGGCCAGCCTTTGCCAAAGGCACTTTGGCACCCTCGCTCAACGCTATTAATGTGGCTCCGTCCGAGAGCTTGCCACCTTCGTTTTCTTCACCGGAGGCTTTGACGGAACAACTAATGCCCTTTTTGGCTAAAAGTGTCTCGATGCTCTTTGCCTCGTTTTTGTGCATATACATGGTGGCACCTGTTGCTCTCCAGAGCTTGTCAAGGACTCCTGTGTGATCCCAGTGATTGTGAGTCAAAACTATGCCTTTAACTTGACGCCCCTCTATTGCCTCCAAGATCTTTTCCTCTTCTCCTCCTGGATCAACAACCAGAGCCTGATCTTTGTCATCAGTGTCAAAGATCAGATAGCAATTCATCAAAAAAAGAGGCAGCCGCTTTGCTGCCACAGAAATACACTGGACTTGAATAGTCAAAACTCCTCCTTGGGCTTTCAGCTCTAGCTAAACTTACGATATTTTTGGTATCGCTCGGCCAGTAAGAGGGCTTCGTCTTTGGCACAAAGCTCAACCAAGGCAGCGTGCAAAACTGCTCTCAAGGTTTCGATTGCAGTTACGGGATCTTTGTGCGCTCCCCCCACAGGCTCTTTGATGATTCCATCGATCATCTCAAAGCCCAGAAGATCTTGGGCAGTCATTTTCATGACAGAAGCCGCTTTTTCTGCCAGCGAAGCATCCTTCCAAAGAATACTTGCAAAACCCTCGGGGGAGAGCACCGAGTAAACGGCGTTTTCGTACATGTAGATCCTGTCAGCCAGGCCCAATGCCAGCGCTCCGCCGCTTCCGCCTTCGCCAGTTACAACGGCTATTACCGGCACCTTGAGACCACTGAGCTCAAAGAGGCAACGAGCAATTGCCTCGCCTTGTCCGCGCTCTTCGGCCTCGGCACCAGGGTATGCCCCAGGGGTGTCAATGAGTGTGATTATTGGGCGACCAAATTTATCTGCCTGTTTTGCCAGCCGAATGAACTTCCTATAGCCTTCGGGGTGCGGCATACCAAAATTGCAGCCGATGTTCTCGTTGAGATTTGAGCCTTTGAGATGGGCTGCAACGGTAACAGGCAATCCTGCAAAACTTGCCACCCCAGCTATCAATGAGGGGTCGTCACGAAACTGGCGATCGCCATGGAGCTCAATGAAATCATCAAAGAGCTGCGAGATAAAGGCTCTGGCACGCGGGCGAGAAAGGTGTCGAGAAAGCTCAACGTGCTCGAAGGGCGTTTTTTGTTTTGTTGCAGCTGACGCATCAGGAGAGCTGCTCTTTTCCTCGGCTGATCCTGCAGAAGACTCTAAGCCTTCATTTAGACTTGTTTGATTTGCAAGAGTAATGAGCCCGGTTACTGCTGGAGCCTTTGAGAGCAGTCCGCCATTATGGTGTTGCAGTAGCAACGACAAGGTATTACGGAGCTTGGGCTGCGGCACGACCATGTCTACAAAACCGTTCTCTTTTTGGAACTCAGCTCTTTGAAAACCTTCTGGCAGGGTTGTGCGAATCGTCTGTTCTATTACGCGTGGACCTGCAAAGCCAATCAGAGCACCTGGTTCTGCGATGATGATGTCACCTTGCGAGGCAAAGCTTGCGGTAACGCCGCCAGTGGTTGGGTGCAACATGATGCTCAGGTACAAACCACCAGCATCAGAAAATCGGCGAATCGCTGCCGAAGTCTTTGCCATTTGCATAAGCGAAAACATGCCTTCTTGCATACGCGCTCCGCCGCTGGCAGAAAAAACAATCAGAGGCACTTTTTGCTTGCTGGCCAGCTCCGCACTCCGGCAAACCGCCTCGCCAACAGCTGTGCCCATGGATCCCATCAAGAAATCCGCAAGCAACTCTACGCAAATAACGGGATGACCTTCTATGGTGCCCTGCACACAAGAGAATGCATCAGCACGCCCACTGCGCCTTGTTAGATCTGCTGCCTTTTCTGCATAGCCAGGAAAGCTGAGTGGGTCTACTGAGGTGATGTCTTCAAACAAGGGGCGAGCAGTGTGGTAGTCCAAAACTTCATGTGAGCGTGTTTTAATGCGAATACGCCCAGAGGCCTTCTTGCGATTATTGTTACGATGCTCAGCCAGATTATCAAGGCTCGATCTTCGCTGTATTATATGATCAAAGATGCTCACCTATAGCTCAATTCCCTCGTCGAGTGGTTGTAGTAAATCAGAGAGCTTTGAATCGAGGAAGCTCACGTCGATTTGATTGGAGATGAAGTCCGGACTATACATCAACAGCATATAATGAAGCGGTATCGTGGTTTTTATACCGCTGATGAATGTCTCCTCAAGTGCGCGTCTCATGCGGTAGATTGCCTCATGCCTGTTGCGTCCTGAAACGATTATTTTGGCAATCATGCTGTCATAATAGGGGGTAACCTCGTATTGCGGATGAATAGCCGTATCTACCCTGACGCCAAAACCGCTCGGTAAATGCAAAAGCTCAATTGCTCCAGGGCAAGGCTTAAAGCCATTCATGGGGTCTTCGGCATTGATGCGACATTCAATAGCATGGCCTCTAAAGACAACCTCGTCTTGACTAAAGGAAAGCGGATAGCCAGAGGCTATGCGAATTTGCTCACGTATTATGTTGATCCCCGTGATCTTTTCGGTTACTGGATGCTCAACCTGAATACGTGTGTTCATCTCGATAAAATAATGAGAGTTATCTTCGTCAACAATGAACTCCACCGTGCCTGCATTAGTGTAGTCCACTGCGCGCGCCGCCTTGAGCGCATCGGCTGCCAGGCGATCTTGCTCCTCGTTGCTCAAAAAGACCGCCGGTGCTTCTTCCAGAAGCTTTTGGTGATTGCGCTGGATGCTGCAATCACGTGTGCCGAGATGCACATAAGAACCATGCGAATCTGCGAGTATTTGCACTTCAACATGGCGCGGCTTTAGGAGCAACTTTTCCAGATAAACACCGTTTTGACCAAAACAGGCAAGAGCCTCTGCCTGGGAGGATACAAATGCTTGCTCCATCTCCTCTGGAGAAGAGATCTTGCGTATGCCCCTGCCACCACCACCAGAAGTTGCTTTAAGCAGCACTGGGTAGCCAATCTCTTCTGCAATAGCCTTGGCTTCTTCGGCAGTCGCAACCAGGCCGTTAGATCCAGGCACAACGGGAACCCCACTCGTGCGCATGAGCTTGATGGCGGTACTCTTGTCTCCCATTGTTGCAATTGCATGAGCACTTGGGCCGATGAAGGTGATTCCCGCCTGAGCGACACGCTCTGCAAACTCGGCATTTTCTGACAAGAAACCATAGCCAGGATGAATACTGTCACAATGAGTGTACAAGGCCGCAGAGAGGATCGCATTTTGATTGAGATAACTGTCTTTGGCAGCAGCAGGGCCTATGCAAATAGAACGTGTTGCCAGGCTCGTAAAGAACGAGTCGCGATCGGCCTCAGAAAACACTGCCACCGTCTCGATGTTCATCTCTCGGCAAGCGCGTAATATTCGTGCGGCTATCTCTCCGCGATTAGCTACTAAAACGCGTTTTAGCATTTTGTGGGCCTCTGATCTTCTCTACTTGTTGGCAGCTGACTCATATTCTATGCACAGTCAACCGTAAACAGTGCTGCTCCAAATTCGACTAAACCACCATCTTCAAAGTGAACCTTGCTGATGGTGCCAGAGCAACCCGCATGAATCTCATTGAACATTTTCATGGCTTCGATGAGGCAAACAACCGTGTCTGTTTCAACCCTGTCGCCAACTTGAACAAACGGCAAGGCTCCTGGCTCTTTGGCTCGATACACTAATCCAACCAGAGGCGCAGAAACCTCTTTGGAGTTTGCTGGCGTGTCAGCAGCAGCTTGAGCGTTAGTGCTCAAAGTGTCCTCGGTCATGCCATTTTCTGGGCGGGTGCTTGCTGCAGTTTCCTGGGCAGCCTGTGCGGCCTGGGCAGCAAGCGTATCTGCCAATGCAGGCATCAAGGAAGCATGTGTTATATCAAGAGGTAGAGGATTCCTCTGTTCATAGTGCGATCCTTGACCCTTCTTAAGGCAAACACGAATTCCTTCTGACTCATATTCAAGATGAGACAAGTCATGCTCACCAAGCATATGGGCAAGCTTTTCCAGATGCTGCTCTGTTGCAGCGTTTGGGCAGCAAGCTGTTTCATAAGCTGCCGTTGACTCTTTTTGGGTGCTTTCCATCTCGTTCTCGTTTCACTTAAACATCCCATTACTGAAGGGCTTTTCCTTGCTCCCAACTATTGCCCTCATTGATTGTGCTGCTAGAGACCCATCTTTATTCAAAGCCTTGCGTAAGGCTACGCAGAGGCTTTGTATGCAGAGGCTTTGATCGAGTCAACTAGATTGACGATGTCATCAACGGTTTTCAGGTTATCTTTTTGAGGTGACCCAAGCCGTACACCAAATGCATCTTCTAGCGACATAATGAGTTCCGCAGTATCCAAGGAGTCCACTCCGAGCTCATCACATAAATGAGATTCCCGGGTAATGTGACTCTGGCTAATGCTCAAATGAGCTGCCAAAATGCGCCTCACATATTCAAATGTTGGTTCTAGTACTCCCATTTTCCCAATGCCAATCGTTTTCCCAATGCCAATCTTCTGCACTACTCCTGCAGAAATGAGGTGATAGATATGTCCTATACATTCTAGAGAAGAAAAGCTCTGAGTCAAGGTACAAGAAGGAAAATAATGCAAGCTAAACTACTTTTTGGTGTGCAAATAGCTTGTTACTGCTTGCGAAATGCGCAGGCGAAAAATTTCTTAAAAAAGTTTGATAAGTGAGGTGACAAAATGGGTGCTAACAGTATCTTTATTTGTGTAATGATGTGCACATTGTGAGAAAGAAAGTGTTATTATGGCTACTTCGTTTTTTGGGCTGGAAGACAAGCTTGCAGCAGCTATAGCTGTAAAACTAAGCTAGATGAAAAAAAATACTATGATGAGGGATGCATTTTGGGCAACAGAATAATCAGCACTACAGAATCCGTTGAGCGCTCGGTATGGATGCTCACACCATTTGAGGCGCCAGATCAAAAACTATTTGAAGCATCTACAAGGGCTGGCGCAACGCCGGTGCTGCACTTGGGGCACAACCTGGCTCGTGCTCAGGAGTTACTAAATAATTTCTCGACTACCAAGGAGTCCTTCTCTATTTGTTTGAGCGGGGGCCTCTGTGAGCAGCTTCAAATACCAGATCAAGTTGACAGGATTATTCTCCCCTGGGGCTCCAAGGCGCCACAAGCCAAAAAGGCCCAGATAGTATGGCAGGCAAGAACGCAAGATGAGGTCTTGGAAGCAATTGCCAGTAAGGCCAAAACACTGATACTCAAAGGCTCTGAAAGTGCAGGGCTTTGTAAAGACGATTCTGCCTTTTTGTTATTTCAAAAGACAATTTCTGCGTGTAAAAATGCAAATGTAGAAGTTTATATACAAGGTGGCATAGGAGTTAACACGGCCTCGGCCTATTTAGCCCTCGGCGCAACTGGTGTCATCTTGGATTCACAGTTGGCGCTCTTTCCAGAGTGCAGCCTCAGTCAAGAGCTAAAAGATTTTATCGGCAGGCTCAACGGCAATGAGATCAAAAGCTTGGACGGATACCATTACTACATTCCGTTGGGAGCAAAAGATCCGGGCAGCATTTCTGGACTTGAGGAGCTCTCGGAGCACATTGCTGCAGCAGACAGTGTTATCTTACCCCTGGGTCAAGATGTCATACTGGCCTCAGATCTTGTCAACAAATACAAGAACCTCAAGGGTTTGGTTCGTGCTATTACCAGGTCTGCTGCAACCAATCTCAAGCACGCGCAAAGAACAGACGCCTTTGCATTTGATGGGCGCTCAGCAGGGGCGCTTGGCACCTCCTACCCCATTGTGCAAGGGCCAATGGCTCGCATCAGCGATGTTCCCGCCTTTTTGCAGAGCGTTTCGCTTGGTGGAGCGCTGCCGGTTTTTGCCATGGGCATGATGACCGATGATGCCAGAGAGGTTTTGACTCAAACAGCCGAGCTGATGAACGACAGACCCTGGGGCGTTGGAATCTTTGGTTTTGGATACCCCAAGACCATTATTGAGCAGACGGAAATCATTCTAGAAATCAATCCCACGCATGTGCTTATCGCTGGTGCTCGGCCAGGCCAGGAACTGCCCTTTATCGAAGCAGGCATACACGTTTTAGCCCACGCGCCTACTCCGGGGGCATTTGACATGCTTGCCAAAGAAGGAATGACCTCATTCATATTTGAGGGACGCGAAAGCGGAGGGCATGTTGGATCGCTGTATTCGAGCATACTGTGGGAGAAGCAAATCAATAAAGTGCTAGAGCTGGACAATCCATCTCAAGTCAGTATTTTGTTTGCCGGAGGCATACATGATGCACTCTCTGCTGCCTTTGTTCGCGTTATGGCAGGGCCACTCGCTGCGCGCGGCGTTAAAACCGGTTTACAGGTGGGAACCGCCTATCTCTATACAGAAGAAGCAGTTAATGACGGTGCCATCACCGAGATATATCAACAAACAATCATTGATGAAAACAAAACGCTGCTGCTTAAGTCTGGCAGTGGCCAGGAGTCGCGCTGTGCCCCCTCTGCTTTTTCGGACTTCTTTATGGAAGAAAAGAGTCGGATGGAGCAAGAGGGACTCTCCTCTGGCGATGTCATGCAAAAGCTGGAAGCACTCAACCTCGGCCGCCTGCGCATAGCGGCCAAGGGTATCAATAGAGTTGATGGAGAGCTGGTTAGCCTGAGCGAGAGCCAACAGCTTGAGCAAGGTCTCTATATGACGGGAACCGTCTCCGAAATCATGCAAGAAACCACTACTATTGCCGCATTGCACGAGAGCTTAACACTCAAGAGCTATGATGCGTTAGGCAAAGAGACCTCTGCAGAGGACCTAACAAAGCTAACAGAGCATGACTCGAGCACTTCTCAGTTTAATGAATCAGACATTGCCATCGTTGGCATGTCAGGCCTGTTTCCAGAGGCAGAAAGCATCGAAGAGTTCTGGCGCAATGTCCTTTTTGCCAACGACTGCATCACTGAGGTCTCAAGAGACAGGTGGTCCATTGATACCTTCTTTAATCCAGATACTCGAGACTCCGATTCGGTGGTTTCCAAGTGGGGCGGATTCATTGGAAAGAGCGATTTTGACGCCCTGGAATTTGGCATCACGCCACAGTCTCTCTCGTCAATTGAGCCTATTCAAATACTCAGCTTGCTCGTAGCCAAGCGAGCACTGCAAGACGCTGGCATTGATGACCCCGTAACCGCAGACCTTGAAGAAACTGCAGTATTCTTTGGGGCGGTAGGAGCGGGAGGCTCGCTCTCAGAAGCTTATCAGGCAAGGGTGGTGCTCAAAGAAGTTTTTGGCGCTGTTCCTGAGGAGATAGATGCCTATCTGCCGCGTACCACAGAAGACTCCTTTGCAGGTGTTTTGGGCAACGTGATTTCTGGGCGTATCTCCAATCGACTTAATACAGGTGGCAGTAACTATACGGTTGATGCAGCCTGCGCCTCTTCTTTGGCAACCCTGGATTTAGCAGTGAGTGAGCTACGGAGTAAAAAAGCAAACATGGTAGTAATGGGAGGTGCCGATTTGCATAATGGAATCGGCCAGTTCCTCATGTTTAACAGCACCTATGCCTTGTCGCCAAAAGGCCGCTGCGCCACCTTTGATACCGAGGCTGATGGCATCGCTTTGGCCGAGTGTGTTGCGGTGGTAATTCTCAAGCGTCTAGAGGATGCCGAGCGCGATGGCAACAAGATTTATGCAGTCATCAAAGGCGTTGGCGCCAGCAGTGACGGCAAGAACCTTGGACTCACCGCTCCCAGTAAACGTGGTCAGGTGCTTGCTCTCGAGCGAGCCTATGAAGATGCTGGCGTAACGCCCTCGGATGTTGGTTTGATTGAGCCTCATGGCACGGGCACGGTGGCGGGCGACCGCGTGGAGCTCCAGGCACTCAGCCAGCTCTTATGGGATGATGGTGCAGAGGCATCCCAAGTCTCCCTCAGCTCACTCAAGTCGGTCATGGGACACGCAAAGTGTGCTGCCGGCATAGCAGGGCTCATCAAAGCAACCCTCTGCGTGCAGCACGGCATTTTTCCTGCCACTTTGCACTTACAAGATCCCAATAAATTCTACACAAGCGAGAGCCCCTTTAATTTTCGCACCCAAAAGGCGGGCTATTGGCAAGAAGAGCGTCGCGTAGCCGGCGTAAGCGCTTTTGGTTTTGGCGGCACAAACTTTCATGCCGTCATTCAAAACTATGAAGCCGCCAAACCCAAAACGACGCTCAAGGCTTGGCCGAGTGAGCTCTTTGTTTTTAGCGGAGAGACTGCAGAAGAAGCCCATGCTTTGATGGACAAGGTCCAAGAGATGCTGGCAGTTAACGACAAGCTCAGGATTATCGATATAGCTTACAGCCTTGCCACTCAAGCCTGCGATAAAACCATTCAATACGCCTTGGTTGCAGGCACACGAGACGAACTGCTTGAGCGCATGAGCCGTGCCCAGGAAGGGGCGCAAGACGACAGTATTTATGGCTTGAATCCCGTTGATGGAAAGCTCGCCTTCCTTTTTCCAGGACAGGGCAGCCAGCGAATACACATGGCGGCCGACCTGTTTTTGGTTTTTCCGCACATGCGAAAGCTGCTTAACGAATATCCAGAGTATGAACGTATCTTGTTTCCGCCATCGGTTTTCTTGCTGGAAGAACAAAAGGCTCAGCGCGTAGAAATAACCGACACTCGAAACGCTCAACCGTTGTTGGGAATTGTTGACCTGGCCATTGCCGAATTGCTTGACGGCTTTGGAATAAAGCCCGATGTGGTTGCAGGGCACAGCTACGGAGAGCTACCCGCCCTCTGCTTTGCAGGGGCATTTGACGCCGCCCAGCTGGTAGCGTTGAGTCGCGTGCGAGCCGAGTCAATACTTGCCGCCGTTAAAGAGGACCAAGGGCGCATGGCAGCGGTTTTCACAGACAGAGAGACCTTGACCCAACTTGTTGAAGGTATGGATGAGATTTGGCCAGTCAACTACAACGCACCGAGACAGACAGTGGTAGCAGGCTCAAAGCGCGGTATGGATGCTTTCTTAAAAAAGGCCGAGGATGCCGATGTGCCCTGCAAGGAGCTCCAGGTGGCCTGTGCCTTCCATAGCCCCCTTCTTGCTGGAGCAGATAAAGGCTTTAGTGCTGCCATGGAGCACTTTGAGTTTTGCGAGCCAAGGCTTGAGGTTATGTCAAATACCAGTGCCAAGCTTTATCCTGACACGGTAGCTGCAATCAAAGAACGCCTGGCCGAGCACCTGGTTGAGGCTGTTAATTTCACCGAAGAAATAGAGTTCATGCACAGCCAGGGAGTATCGGTCTTCTTAGAAGTGGGGCCTGGAAATACGCTCACCGAACTCACTTCGCTTATCTTGAAAGACAAGGACATTACATTAATCCACACTGAGCAAAGCGGAGCCAATGGCCTGACGCTGCTGCTGCAAAGCTTGGCTCAATACATAGCTACAGGGAGAAAGATCAATATGGACAAATTGTTTGAAGGAAGAGATGCCGAGCAACTGCCTATTGATAATCCCGAAGCCAACAAAAAAGAAGGACTTATTTGGACTATTGACGGGAGTGGTTCTATGCCAAAAGATGATAACGATGCCGCAAGGCCTGCTGAATATCGCGAGTTTTTGCGTTCATGGGGCAGGGGTTTGCTGGAAAACTCGGGGCAGGCAGGACTCAGCCCAGAGCATATTATGATGTCATATCTAGACAATATGAACGCGATGGTGCAAGACCAAAGAGATGTGATGCTTGGCTATTTGGGCAATCCAGAAGTTGCACCGCGCGCGCAAGTAGCAAGACGTCAGATCCTCATTTCATCAACTGCCGATGCTGAAGGACCACGAGAACTCGAAGCGCCCGGCGAGGAGGGCATGGATAACGAAGGCAGCGATCTCATTGATATTCAGTCTTTGTCAACAGAGGAGATAACCGAACTCATCTTTGAAATCGTCAGCGAAAAAACAGGGTATCCCACCAGTATGCTCAGCCTCGAAACCGATCTTGAAGCTGACCTGAGCATCGACTCAATCAAGAAGATGGAGATTATCGGAGGCCTCAGAAACCGCGTAGTTCTGCCAAAGAACGAAGATGGTATGGAAGCTGTTTTTGAGAAGCTCATTTCTGTGAGAACCTTTAACGATCTGGTCTTATGGGTCGAAGACCTGGGCAGGTTTACCGCCGAAGGAGGAGCGGCTGTAGAGGCAGAAGAGGTCAGCGTCCAAGCTGTCATCGACCTGGACGGTAATCCAGGCGCAGAAGAAGGAGATCTCCAGCCGCCAGTTATGACCAGAATGACCTATGAAGATCAGCAAAGCCCGATTGAAGAGGTCGATGTGAGCCTGATTGAAAACAAGAACTTTGCCATTCTTGACGATGGAGCTGGCTTGGCTGCAAGCCTTGCCGAGCTTTTACAAGAGAAGGGAGCCAAGGCGCAGCTTGTAAGCTCAGAAGAGGCTGGCAGTGTGCCCGAGCTTGACGGGCTGGTTATTATCAATGCAATGACCGGAGCTCGTCGCTACACTCAACTGGAGTTGTTTAGACTACTTAAGACAGTTGATTTGGACAACCTAAAATGGCTCACACTCTTTGATGACACCATGGGCACCCTGCTGGCAGCTGATGATCTCAAAGAAACTCTGCTGGCTGAGGGATTGCCCGAGGGCTTTCCAGGCTTCTTAAAAAGCCTGAGCCACGAATACGAACATCTCAGGTGTTGCGTTGCTCAGTTTGAGATTGCTTTTGACCCCAAAAGCTTTGCTTCAATTGCCGCAGACGAACTCAGCAACACCAAGCACTTGCCAGAGATATTCTTTGGGCAAGAAGGACGCTTTATAAGAATTCCTAAAGCCAGAACACTCAATATGGATCTGAGCGCAATCAATGTTGCCTTGGAAGAAGACTCGGTTGTTGTCGTACTTGGTGGCGCACAGGGTATTACGCCGCACATGCTCAAGCGTATGGCCAAGGACCTGCCTTGCCAATACGTACTCGTGGGGCGCACTGCTCATAATCCAGAGTACGACGAGTTTGCAGCCTGCCAAACAGTTGACGAGATTCGCAAGGTCTTAATCGAAAGAGAGAGCGAGCTTAAGCCAAAGGAAATCGAGGCCAAGGCCAAGGCCATTTCTAAGTCAAATCAGATTGTTTCTGCCATTGCTGGCATTGAAGAGGCAGGAGCAAAAGCCTTCTACAAAAACGTTGATGTGTGCAACGAGCAAGCATTCGGAGAGCTCTTAGAGGCCATAAAAACCGAATATGGAAGCATTGACGGTGTCATTCACGCTGCAGGAGTATTAGAGGACAAGCTCTTTAGCAGTAAAGAAGAAGATTCCTTTGTGCGTGTTTATCACACCAAGGTGTCTCCGCTCAAGACTGTGGTAGAAAGACTTGTTCCAGACATCAAGCTTCTGGTATTGTTCAGCAGCGCCGCCTCCTCGTTTGGCAACGCTGGGCAGAGCGACTATGCTGCCGGAAACAGCGTGCTCGACAATACGGCAAGAGCCCTCAGCAATGGATACCCCGAGCTCAAGGCAGTTGTCTTTAGCTGGGCACCTTGGGAGGGAGCCGGCATGGTGGGAGACACCCTCAAGGCAGAATTTGAAAAACGAGGAGTTGGCCTCATAGACCTGGAAGAGGGATGCGAATTCTTTGCCCAGGAACTAGTCTACGGAAGCGACGTCTCGGTACTGTGTCTGGTGGCCAACGAGCAAGTCATCTTGGACTATACGAGAAAGTATGGTTACGCCTAAGATGTCAGAAAAAACGACCATGCATGAGGGAGATATTGCCATCGTTGGCATGTCGGTATTATCTCCAGCTGGCGACACCGTTGATGAGTTTTGGCACGGTATATCGCAAGGTAAGAGCTTTATTAAAGAGGTGCCCGACTATGTCATTGACCCCTATCATTTTACGGGCAATCCAGACGACGACATAGATGTCTTTTATTGCAAGCATGGCGGTTTTATGCAGCCGGTGAGCGTTGACCCTCTCAGGTATGGTGTCATGCCCATTGCCGCAGGCGGCACCGACCCAGAGCAGCTGGTTTCGCTGATGGCAGCCGAGCAGGCACTTATCGATGCAGATGCCTTTGAAAACAGGGAGCAGCTGAAGAAGTGCAGTGTTATTCTTGGCAGGGGAGGCTTTGCTGGCCTTATCCAGATGCGATTTATCAACATCATGCGCACGGGGCGAGAAATGACCAGGCTTCTCAAGAGCGTGTTGCCCGAGCTGACCGACGACGACCTCACGAAGGTCAAAAGGGCTTATCAGGCCGAGCAAGGTCGCTACCATCCAGACATGGCTACGGGCACCATGCCAAATCTTATGGCCTCGCTCATTAACAATACCTTTGACTTGCAAGGTCCGTCTTATGTTGTTGACGCAGCCTGCGCCAGCGGAATCATTGTCATCAATCAGTCTATCAGCCTGCTTCGCAGCGGTCAGTGCGAGATTGCCTTGGCTGGAGCAATGCACCTGGGGCACAGCCCCATGTTTTGGGGCACCTTTGACCTCATCAGAGCTCAGTCGCAAAGACAGGTGATAGCTCCCTTTAGCGAGGATGCCGACGGCTTATTGATTGGTCAAGGCATTGGCTTTGTCGTGCTCAAAACCCTGCGTCAGGCTATCCTGGACGGCAACAAAATATACGCCATCATCAAAGAAACCAGTGTGTGCAGCGATGGTGCTGCTTCGCACGTCATTACCACTTCTACCGAGGGTCAGGTAAGGGCAATAGATGAGGCATGGTCTAAAACAGGTATGGATCCCAACAAGCTTGGATTTATCGAGGCACATGGCACTGCTACTGTTGTGGGAGACAAAACCGAGATCGAGTCTATCAAAACCTATTTTGGAGACAACAGCAAGCCGCGTGCCTATGTGGGATCTTTAAAGTCAAACATAGGGCATGCAATGCCAGCTTGTGCCATCTTAAGCGTCATCAAAACCGCTCTGGCGCTCCATCATAAGAAGATTCCGCCAACGCTTAATTGCCCCAACCCCATACCCAGCATGTTTGAATCACGCTTTAGGCCGCCAACAGAGTTAATCGACTGGGATGGCGAGGAGCTACCCCATGTAGCCGGAGTCAATGCCTTTGGTTTTGGCGGCGTTAACGCCCATGCTATCATGACAACCTACGAGCCCCCCTCGGGCTCTCCTGTGATGAAGCGTAAACCTTATTTGGGCGATGCTATTACCGTTACGGCAAATACTGGACAGGCTCTCATTGAAAAACTGGCAAGGGGCGATTACAGTGCTCCTGGTGGAGACTATCGCATGGTCGTGTTTGAACCAGACGACGAGCGCATCAAGCAAGCTATAGCTATCATAAAAGAAGACAAGCCCTGGCACGGAGGCTTTGACATATGGTTTACCAACAAACCGCTCTTACAAAGCGGCGGCAAGATCAGCTTTATGTTTCCTGGCTACTGGGAGGGCTGGGACGCAGAAACCGACAGTCTCAGCGAGGCACTGGACTTGCCTTATATGAGTAGCCTGGTTGCTGCTACCGAAAAAGAATCAGCAAGGCATAATTCTCAAAAGCTCTATCAATCCAAGGCTCTCGGAAAGGCTGCCTTGGAAAAGCTTGGCGTAGAAGCAGACTTCTACACTGGCTACAGCATTGGGGAGTACGATGCCGCCGTTTTTGCTGGCATTTTAAACTGTGATGTCAACAGCTGGGCGGATGCATTCTCTAGTGTTTTAGAAGGCTTTGAGTCATTCTTTGACATGGTAGTTGTTAACGGTGTCAATCGAAAGCAGGCCGAGCAGTGGTGCAAGCACGTGCCAGAGCTCTACCTCTCGAGCATTGACAGCCCTCATCAAATCATGCTCAGTGGTACAGACGATGCAGTCAATTCGTTGGTCGAGATTCTCCAAAGGGAGGAGATTGTCCACGTTGTTTTGCCCAAAAGGGTGGGCGTTCACACACCCTTGGCCGAGGGTTTGTTTACCAATCTGGAGCCCTTCTTTAAAGGTATAGAAATTTGCGAGGGCAGCACTCCTGTTTGGTCTGCTACTCTACAAAATACGCTGCCAACACAAAGAGAGCAGTATCTGAGCTACTTGACAGAGGAGCTGACCAAGCCAGTTTGCTTTACCAACTTAGTAGAAAAACTTTATGATGAACAGCAAGCACGTGTTTTCATTCAAGTTGGCAGCGGCCCACTTGTCAGCTATGTCGAAGACATCTTGAGCGGCAAGGAATTTGCCTCTATGGCAACCAGTGTTTCCAGTCGCAACGGTGCGCAGCAAATGAGACGCATCATGGCACTGCTCTTTGTTGAAGGGCACAAAAGCAATTGTGACTTCCTCGGCGTTAAACCTCAGTATCAGAGCAAGAACACTTTGCTGAGGTTAGCCAAGGGTGCTCCCGCCTTACTTGAAGAGCTGCCAGAGTTGAGCGAGCTAGTTGCCAAGCGTTATGGAAAGCTGATGCCTGGTGGGCTTATGGGCAGCCAGAGAGCCTCGCTTCAGACAGAAAACCCAATAGTCTCAAATCTCGATGCCAACATTGCTGATGCCATTGCTGTTCAGCGCGAGATCGTTGAGCTCTTTGAGTCCTCTGATATTTCAATGCTGCCAAGAACCTCTGCTCAGCGTACCTCTCAGAGTAAAGAAGAACAAAGGCAGAGCTTGCCTCAGGCGGCACAAGACTCAGTGCTGACTCAACAGTCGAGCAAAGATGATGGCGCTCAGAGTGCGCAGAGCAGGAAGGGCTCGGTTTTCGAAGAGCCTCTCCACTTGACTTTTGAGGATCATCCCTATTTGGTGGATCACTCTGTTGTTCGCCAACCAAAAGGTTGGCATGTTGCAGAAGACCTTAGTCCCGTTGTGCCCTTTGCCATGACCTTGGAGATTGCAGCAGAAATAGCCATGAAGTATGCGCCTGGCCAAAAGCTAGTTACCATAAGCAATGCAAGCGCCTATAGATGGATAGCCCTCGAGCAGCCTTTTGACACCATTGTTAAAGGAAAGTGGCTCAGCAATAACACCGTGCTTGTGTCGATAGGCGATTACTTTGAGGCAGAGTGCACCTTTGCCAATGAATACCCCGAGCCATTGGCAGAATTTGACGGAGACCTGGACATAGGTGATGAGATCGTCAAGCGGCGTCCGGCAGCTGAGTGGTACGACCGATTTAGTTTTCATGGACCGCAATACCGTTCAATCACCAAGCAAGATAAGATATGCCAAAGAGGCATGACGGGCGCTCTCAGAAGTGCGCCAGGGCGAGGATCTTTGCTCGATGCAATGGGCCAGCAGCTGGGACTGTTTTTGCATATTACTCAAACCGAAAATACCATCTCTTTTCCTGTGCGCATGAAAGAGATCGTATTGTATGACGACCTATTCGACCAAGAGGGCGAGTTTGAGAGCAAGGCCGTCGTCACTCGCTTAACCAAAAATATTATAGCTATGGACGTTGTTTACCTGCGCAATGGTAAGCAGTGGTGCCTCGGTCGTGGATTCACACTTCAGCGCTTCCAAAATGTTCCCGAAGTGTGGCAGATTATCGTTAACCCTCAACACAACAAGCTTTCAAAAGAAATTGCTCCAGGGGTCTTCTTCTACCAATCTGATATGCATGACAACTTGGTGCTCTTCCTCTCAAGGCGCTACCTTAATTCATTTGAGAGGGAGGAGCTTGAAAAGCTGGAAAATTCTGGACAAAAACGTGAGCATCTCATCAGTCGCATTGCCCTTAAGGATGCGGTGCGGATGAGCGCAAGGGTAGATGACGAAGAATTACTCTGGCCCATTGAGTTTTACTGCAAAAAAGAAGAGAGCGGAAAGCCATACCTCAGGGGTCATGGGCGAGCTGCAGAGAAGGTCGATGGGCTCAAAGTGTCTCTCTCGCATAAGACTACTGCAGCTATAGCCATAGTCTCAGATAAGCCTGTTGGTATTGACCTGGAAGAAATCGATGCAACAGCCAGTAACAACATTGACGAATTCTGCACGAGCCAAGAGCAGGCTCTGCTGGCTGATACCGCGCTTTCTCATGCGGCTCTGAGGTTTTGGGTTGCCAAAGAGGCCTATACTAAAATGACAGGCGAGGGTCTCAAAGGAACGCCTAAGCGCTATGAAGTCGCTTCAATTGATGGAGAAGTCTTAACGATAGGAAACAGCCAGATTAAAACAGTTGTGCTGGAAGACAAATATGTTGCAGGCTGGACAGTATAAACGTGAAGAACACAGTGAGGCTAAAGAAAAGTGAGTAAAGCATTCTATTTTGACCGTGACTATGCAGATACGGTTCAGTCCTTGATAGCAAGAACTGCCCAGCTCTATGGCAAACACCCTTTTTGTGAGTATGTTGAGGGCGGAAAAAATGTGGTCAAGTCCTACCAAAACATGATGGATGATGTGCAGAGGATTGAAGCCTACCTGGCTGAAGCTGGGGTCAGGCACGTTGGCTTGCTGGGCGCAACCAGCTACCAGTGGCTCTGCGTATTCATGGCATGCCTCTACAGCGGCATCGTTGTAGTGCCCATGGACACCCTGCTTTCGAGCGAGGATCTTCTCTATCAAATCAGACACTCCGACACTGAGTTGCTGTTTTGTGATGAAAAGTTTGGCAATCTGAGCGAGGAGCTGACCCAGGAGGACAAGTGCAAAAAGCTCTGCTATTTGGACACTCTTGGCGAGTCCAGCTTAGCTCAGGAATTAAGCACACGCCTCGTCAGACCGTGTGAAAACGCTCCTTCGACCGTCATTCCGGGCTTGACCCGGAATCTTGACCAGCAGTTTAAGATTCCGGGTCAAGCCCACAATGACGTTTTCACACAGTCTGTCGTTGCTCAAGCTGCTGAGCCAGCAGCTGTGGACAAGCGTGATCTTGCGATGATTGTTTACACCTCAGGCACAACAGGGGTACCCAAGGGCGTGATGCTCAGTCAAGAAAACCTTGCAGCTGCAGCGCACTATGGCAGCGCCGTGGTAGACACACCTCTCGTCTCGCGCCTGCTGGTGATTTTGCCCAATAATCATGTGTTTACCATTGGCCACTGCTTTTTGACCCCGCTTTACTTTGGCGGCAGTCTCTGCTTGAATGACTCAATCCTCAACACCTTTACCAATTTGACAAAGTACAAGGTCGACTTTCTTGTGGTTGTGCCAGCAGTTATGAGGATTTTTAAGCAACAAATAGAAAACCAGCTCAACGAAGCTGGGGTTGGTCCGCTGGAGTCTCTTGGCAAGATCAAGCTGGCTCTGGTTACCAAGGCAATCAGGGCAAAAATCGGCCCAAACCTCAAGTCGGTTGTATGTGGCGGAGCACCGCTCGACCCGGCGCTTGTCCATTACTTCAAGCTCCTGGATATTCAGCTTCAAAGTGGTTACGGGATGACCGAGTGCGCCCCTCTCATATCTTGTCAGGTTAAGGATCACATTGACTATGATCGTGCTGACTCAGTTGGAGTGCCTGGTGTGTGCATAGACGCCAAAATCATTGATGGCGAGATTCAGGTGTCGGGTAAAAATGTCATGCTCGGTTACTACAAAGACCCTCAAAGTACCGCTGAGGTGTTGGTAGACGGCTGGCTAAAAACTGGCGATCTTGGCTATCTGGACGACGAGGGCTTCTTGTACGTGACGGGACGCAGAAAAAACCTGATAATCCTGGGCAATGGCGAAAACGTCTCGCCCGAGGAGCTCGAGATGCTCTTTGATGACTGCACATACATCGACAGCATGATAGTGTATCCCAATGTTGAACTTGACATCATCTGCGCCGAGATATACCCAGATGAAAAAGCAGTTGAGAAACTCGGCCTGGAAAAAGTGCAGGAACTGATCAGAGACGTCGTCAAGGAAGTTAACCAGAAGCTCCCCATTTATAAGAACATCAAGCTCGTCAATTTTAGAGACACGCCTTTCGAAAAAACAACAACACTCAAGATCAAGCGCTAATAGCCCCGTTATGGCCGACTTGAAAATGCTCCTTCGACTGTCATACCGGGCTTGACCCGAAATCTTGACCAGCAGTTTAAGATTCCGGGTCAAGCCCGGAATGACATTTTCACAGTCTGCCATGTAAGCGGAAATCTCGCACAATAACACCATTCGCTCGCACAGGTCACGAGGATTTGCCTCTTTCGTGCGTAGAAATAAGAGCTGCAAGCCTCTTTCTGCATTTATGATAAGGAATATAATACAAGCAGCCGAGTGAGAAACAGAGCGCTCCGTAAGAAGGGTAAAGAAGTATCCAAATGAACTCACCGAAGTTTTCAAAGCCATTCCAGGACTCTGCGCTCACAAAGTGAAGCACGACTGGGACAAGTATAAACAGAGAGCCAAAGAGAAAAAGTATTGGTGCGTTGCGGTAGTATTTTTTACGCTTCAAGCACTCATCGATTTAAGCCTTTATATCATCGAGCTTTTCGAGCTCAGCAGTAAAGTAACACACTGCCTGATATGAGCCAATAGGATTAAACAGTCTGATTTGTCTCTCCTCAGCTCGTTTCAGAGCATCCTCTTTCTTTTGTACCGAGATTTGGCAGCGATACAAATTGGGTATGCAGCGCACATAGAAAACCTTTCCCATCGGAGTTATGCGAACTGGAAGTAATCCACGTGAAATCATCTCCGTGAAGTATTGCTCATCTTTATCCAGGTCATACCCAACGCTCCACCTGCGCTTGACTAGCGCAACAGATCGAGCATCTTTTTGTGAGGGCATGTAGTTGGCATCCTCCCTTTTTCCGCGCACGACCCTACACTGCATCTTCGTCAAAGAGTGCCAATAGTTCCTCACTGCTGAGTGCATCAAAGGCATTGCCGCCAGACTGAATTATCGACTCAGCAAGTGCAGCTTTACGCTCTTGTAGAGCCAAGATACGCTCCTCAATAGTTGCTTTGCAGATGAGCTTAAATACCTGCACAGAGCGGGTCTGACCAATGCGATGGGTGCGATCGGTAGCTTGGTTTTGTGCACTCAGGTTCCACCAGGGGTCAAAGTGAACAACGACATCGGCACCAGTGAGATTCAAGCCAGTTCCTCCCGCCTTGAGTGAGATAAGGAAGATCGGTACCTCTCCTTCGTTAAATGACTGCACCAGCTTCATCCGCTCCATCTTGCTTGTTGAGCCATCCAGCCTAAAAAAGCGCATCAGTTTTGATCGCAGGCGGCTCTCCAAGATGTCAAGCATCGAGGTAAACTGCGAAAACAGCAAGACGCGATGCCCGCCCTCAATACAGTTTGTCAGTAGCTCAAGGCAGGCTTCTAGTTTTGCAGAACCATCGCGGTAGTCTTGGTAGACCAACGCTGGGTCGCAACAGAGTTGACGAAGGCGTGTGAGTGCGGCTAGAACCGCAATGCGTCCCTGCTGGCCGGTGGCTTCGGCGAGCTTAACCGCCAACTCCTTTTTAGTGTTAGCCAGCATAGCCAGGTAAAGTGAGCGCTGCTCCTTGTTCATTTCAACGGTTAAAATGCTCTCGATCTTTGGTGGCAGCTCGCGCAGGACTTCGGACTTGAGGCGACGCAGAATAAAGGGTCTCACCAGGGCACGCAAGATCTCTGTTCGTTCATCATCGAACTCCTTGACAATGGGCTTTTCAAAGCGCCTTTGGAAGTGCGCGTAATTAAAGAGATAGCCAGGCATGAGAAAATCAAAGATCGACCAGAGCTCGGCTAGATTGTTTTCTATAGGGGTGCCGGTGAGTGCCAGCATGTTGGCACTGTTGAGCTTTTTGACGGCTCGGGCATTGATGGTATTTTGATTTTTGATCATTTGAGCTTCATCTAAGATGACATAGTCAAGTTCGTATCGTTGAAAATGATCGACATCGCGGCGCATTTGGTCGTAGGAACAGACCAGCACATCGACCCTCTCAAGCTGCCCGATAGTGACTCTTCGCTCCTCTGCATTGCCGAGCTGAGGAACAACAAACAAGTCCGGAGTAAAGCGTTTGGCCTCTTCAGCCCAATTGAGCACCAGCGAGGCCGGGCAAATAACCACGGAGGGGCGAGTGAGCCTGCCTTCGATTTTCTTGGCCATCAGTAGTGCGAGCACCTGCAGGGTTTTGCCTAACCCCATGTCATCGGCCAAGATGCCGCCAAAGCGCAGGGCCTCCAATGTGCAAAGCCAGCGGAAGCCCTCCTTTTGATAGGAGCGCAACACGTCTTCAAGCGCATTTGGCAGGGCGTATGATGCCCGAGAGGCTTCTTCGATGGCGTGAACGATGCTACGCAAGCCTTCATCTCGAGAACAAGCGAGCGAGCCCGACTGTCGGATGAGTGAATCCACAAACATTGACTTACTCACATCCATCTCGATATGACCATCAGACCGTGCCAGAGCGGATTCAGATATGTCCAGGCTGTCCAGCATGACAGATAGCTCATGTATCGCATCATCTTCCAGAGAAAGGAAGGATCCGTCGCGTAGACGTATATATTTCTTAGCCTTGCGGTAGCCGGAGAGAATTCGGGCAATCTCGTTAAAATCAATGCCATCAATGTCAATGTCGAGCGACAATAGTCGCCCATCGACCTTGACGCCTACACTTGTTGTTGCAGACGGGCGCACCTTGATGAGCTGGAACTCCTCCGAGGCGTATACCTCTGCTATCTCTCCAAGAGCAATGACACCCTTAGTGGCAAAGATGAAGACTGCTTCCTCGTCTTTTCCATCCATAAACAAGGTGCCAGGATCCACAACATGCCTGCCCATATAGGAGGCAAGAAGATCTTCTGCCAAGGTCTCGCGTATTCTATCGTAGGATTCTGAGAAGGACTTATCTCCAAAAGCGAGGTGACTGGCCTCTCCATAAGAAAACTCCATGCGAGCGGTGATGCCACCATCCTCGGTAGCATCAAGATAGATTTTTGTAAGCAGGGGAGGCGGCGCAAGTGCTTCGAGCCCATCTGCTATGCGCACATCAAGAAAAGGCTCCACCTCGGGCAGCACATTGGTAAACAAAAAAGGAAGGTCTGAGGCATGAAAGTAGAGCCTGCCCTCGGTCTGGATGAGCGCGTCAAGCAAGTCCAGGCAGGCTGAAGAGTATGCCGGGCTGGTGGTTATCAGTCGGTTGCCCTTGATGAAATGTAGGCGGTCAATGCCATAGAATACGTTCAGGTCACCTTCAAGCAGTAGATGAGCTCCCTCGGCAAAGCTCACGAGTTTTATTGTCAGGGCGAGATCCTCTTGAACAACCTTGAATCTGGCATCTTTGTCTTTGACCTTGGCATCATTGTCTATGAAGAGGAATGTGCGGTTTTCCAGGGCAGAGAAGAGGTCATCAAAAAAGGAGCGATTGAGCATCATCATCTTTTTAGGTGTGGCTGGGTTATAGTAAAAGTAGCGGTGATAAACGGCAGCATTATAGTGTGAAAGAAAAAAGTCCAGCAATGGTTTAGAGCTGTCCTTAAAGGCTCTACGCCCAAGCCATAACACATTGTTTTGTCCAAAGGTAAGGCTCAACTCGTCCAATATCGCTTGTCTAAACTCATTTAAGTCCATTACCACAAAGAGTCGATCGTTGCCCACTTTCAGGGTAAGGTAATAGCCGTGATTGGAATGCCAGTTAAGCACAGCTTCGAGTGTGAGTGGTTTTTGCGCGCCAGAGCGTGCGCCCAAACGTTCTAAAGCTAAGTTGTTCTTTCGCGACATAAGATCAACAGCCTGCTGGTCGGTCTGCTTCTCCTTCTTTGCCGGGGGATTACTCTGCTCCCTGAGTTTGTCCATGGTGGTGACTTTTTGAGCTGCTGAGCCCTTCGACCGACTTTTAACGCCTGCTTGAATTAGATCTCCCCCTTGTTTGAGCACGTCGAAATCGTCTCTTCCTAGCCTGTTGAGGAAGTCCAGTGCCTCGTAGGCCGTGGCCACCACATGCTTGCAAGGGCCGTCATATTTCATGAAGGCTGGACAATCACAGTCGGAGTCATCTACTATGAGCTCTCCATCCAGCAAGTCCAGGTAGATATCTACGTCGTAGGAGCTGGCACCTTGGCCCTTAACCTGCGCCCTGACTAGGTCACTCACAACCGAAACCAGATTGACTCTGCCCCCAGCAAAATACTCCACCCCGCGTGCTCTGGTTGTGGCGCTAATGCATTCGGTATCTCCAATGACAAAGTGTTTCATCAGATGATTATATCTCTGTTAGTTGTTTTGCGACTTGGCAAGTTGAATTCTAAGGTAACCAGGCGATTACGGTGGTACTACCTAATCTACATGCTAAAGCAAGCAAGGTGAGCAGAAACTAAGAATTGATACCGACATGATTGCTATAAGGTTGCCCTACGCAGAGTCGGCGCACATTGTTATAATCATCTCCTAGCAAATTTTATCGTCAGAAGGAAAACTTATGCAAAAGAAATATTTGATGACGCCTGGCCCTACTCCGGTTCCCAGTGAGGTTTTAATTACTCAGGCTCGCCCAATGATTCATCATCGTACTCCTGAGTTCGATCAGGTTGTTCGCAATTGCATCGAGGGACTCAAATACATTTTTCAAACAGAACAATCAGACGTACTGATTTTTTCTTGCTCGGGCACAGGTGCCATGGAAAGCTCTATCGTCAACTGTTTTAGCGCTGGAGATGAAATACTCATTGCCATCAACGGAAAGTTTGGTCAGCGCATGGAGCTGATAGCCAAAGCCTACGGACTAAAGGTGTCTACACTGGAGTACGGATGGCAAGAGGTTGTCGACCCCAGCGACATTGCAGCGCATCTCGAAGCAAATCCTCAAACGCGCGGCGTTGTGGTAACACAAAGCGAAACTTCATCAGGCGTGCTCAACGACATAGAGGCCATAGGCAAGGTTGTTAAGAACTATGAAGACTGTGTCTTTATAGTAGATTCCATTACCGGCATCGGCGCCGTTGAGTGCAAGACCGATGAGTGGGGTCTTGACGTAGTGATGACAGGCTCGCAAAAAGGCCTCATGTTGCCACCAGGACTTGCCGCGGTTAGCATCAGCCCCAAGGCGTGGCGTGCCTATGAGCGCTCTGCACTCCCCAAGTTTTATTTTGATTGGAAGAAATACCTCAAGAGTCTGGCTCAAGACACTACACCTTTTACTCCGGCGGTCAGTCTGATGATTGGTTTAGATGTTGCGCTTAAGCTCATGCGCGAGGAGGGCATAGAAAAAATCATTGCCCGTCATGCCCGCTTGGCAGAGGCAACCCGCAAGGGTGTAGAAGCTTTGGGCCTTGAACTCTTTGCCCCCGAAGAAGGACGCGGCAATGCGGTAACTCCCGTTTGGGTGCCCGAGGGCATCGATGGTAAGCAGCTTGTTAAGATCATGAAGGGCAAGCACGGGGTTACCATCGCTGGAGGGCAAGACGACTACGCAGGGCGCATCTTTAGAATTGGACATCTTGGTCACTTTGGTGACTTTGACATAATAGTTACACTTTCGGCGTTGGAGATGGCGCTGGTAGAGCTTGGGTATGACTTTGAGCCCGGTAGGGGAGTCAAGGCTGCCGAAGCAGTATTCATGGTATAAGACTGGAGGAGACATGAGAGTATTAATCTCAGAAAAGCTGGCCGCCAACGCACTCACGCTGTTAGAAACGGCGGGTCAGACAGTGGATGTAAAGCTTGGTTTGACCAACGAGGAAATAATCGAAATCATCCCCGACTACGACGCCCTTATAGTGCGTAGCGCCACCAAGGTTACCCGCGAGGTCATAGAAGCGGGTAGCAATCTCAAGATAATTGGCCGTGCAGGCGTAGGAGTAGATAACGTAGATGTAGAAGCAGCCACAGAAAGAGGCATCATAGTGTGCAATGCCCCCACATCAAACGTGGTGAGTGCTGCCGAGCAAACCATGTGCCTGCTTTTGGCAAGCGCTCGCAAAACGGCGCAGGCTAACGCTTCCATGCAGCAAGGCGAGTGGAATCGCTCGGCATATACTGGCCGCGAGCTCTTTCATAAAACGCTGGCCATCGTAGGGCTCGGTCGCATTGGTGGACTGGTGGCAGAGCGCGCCGCTGCCTTTGGTATGGAGCTCGTCGGCTACGACCCCTATTGTTCGGTAGAACGCGCCGCGGCACTGGGCGTTACCAAGTATGAAACGATTGATGAGGTTTTGCCGCTTGCTGATTTCATCACCGTGCACCTGCCCAAGAACAAAGAAACTATTGGAATGTTTGGTGCCAAGCAGTTTGCCAAGATGAAAGATGGTGTCTTCTTGGTCAATACGGCCAGGGGCGGTATATACAATCTTGCCGAGATGGTTGAGTTTTTGCAGAGCGGCAAGATTGGTGGGGTTGCCATAGACGTCTTTGAGTCTGAGCCCTGCACCAGCTCTCCGATTCATGGTATTGACAATGCCATCCTCACCCCGCACCTGGGAGCATCAACTGTTGAAGCACAGGAACGTGCGGGCGTACAGATTGCTGAGTATGTATTGCTGGGCTTGGAAAACAAGATGGTTCCCACAGCGGTCAACGTCAAACTGGTGCCCGATGATGTCATGGGAGCCGTAGCGCCCTACATCCCGGCATGTGAGACCCTTGGTGTAGTTCTGGCGCAACTGAGCAGAGAGGCCATAGCCAACGTTGAGCTTACGGTGAGTGGAGAACTGGCTGAGTACGATGTGAGCCTGCTGGGAACTGCCGCCCTCAGAGGTATCTTCTCACGCAACACCGATGACCCGGTCAACTTTGTTAACGCCAACTATATCGCGCAGCAGCGTGGAGTGGGCATCACCATCAAAAAGGATAGCAAGCTGCATGAATATAATAGTAAGGTTTCGCTTCTAACCATGAATGGAACCAGGCGCATCGAAGTAGGCTGCATAGCCTCAGGCCCCCATGCCGAGATTCGCATCGTCTCTCTCCTGGACTACAAACTCGATCTCATTCCTAAAAAGTATGTGCTGGTCATGAAGTATGAAGATACCCCTGGCAAGCTCGGTCGCATCGGAACCGTTTTAGGCAACGCCAACATCAATATCTCAACCATGGAAATTGGCACCCTCGAAAAAGCCACCGGCGAAGCCATCGTACTCATGAACGTCGATGACCCCGTGCCGCCCGCTGTTTACGACGAGCTGGTTGCTTCGGTAGGTGTTAACGAAGGCTGGTTCATCGAACTCTAACGGGTCTTTCTGAGGGGCATCTTAACAGGCAACAGCATATAAACCCCCTGTCGTCCTGCACATCGCGAAGCAAACCCCCTGTCGTCCTGCGCGTCGCGAAGCAAACCCCCTGTCGTCCTGCGCGTCGCGAAGCGATGTTGCAGGACCTACTACAGGTCTGCCAATAATGCAGCTAGGCCCTGCGGCCTTGTCCTGCACATCGCAAAGCAACCCCTACTGTCGCCCTGCGCGTTCGACGAAGTCGAATGTTGCAGGGGCTACTTCAGGTCTGCCAATAATGCAGCTAGCCTGCAACATTCGCTCTCGAGCGAACGCGACAGAGCGATAGGTGGGTATGGGCTCATTTGGCCTGAAGTGTGACGGGGAAGGGCTCTCATGAAGTTGATGTCCCTCTGACGCCTGGGCATATTACCGTTCCTGTGACATAACCCCTCCTTTGCAATAGAAAAAACCGGGCGTGTCATGTGCTAAAATCCGGGCGTGTCTATCCTGTTAAAACAGAGATTTGGACAGTTTTTGAGCACGGTGAGCGTGTCCCTTAAGGGTGCACAGTACATCTAGGGCTATTGAGCACCTTATATACAGGGGAGAAGTGCGTAATGGCATCACGAAAGCAGCTGCATTGCCTTGGATATCGTGCTCAATACTCGTTGGCGTACCTAAAAACGCGGAATTGTCACCTCAAAAACCAATATTTTTCAAAAAAATCGAAAATAATTGTTATTTCTTGTATGACAGATAGGGTGAGGCCGGGTCTAAAAAGTCGACACGGTTTTTGTCCACAAAAAACTATGGGGTCATGGGTGATTCTCATCGTAGCCAAGTAGGGGTGTCGGGGGTAACCGCATACCTGCTTGGAAGATCGAAGAGAAGCGCACATAGCAAAGCTATGAATCGTGGGTAAATAATACTGGAAGGTGAAGGGGTGCATTACTGCATGAATCGAGTGTGTAAACAGTTGATTTTGTCATGTCGCAATAGCATCAACCAGCAAAGCTGTAGAAGCGGAAGAAGGAAACATGTATAAACAGAATAAGAAGTCAAAAGGAGCGCGTTTCATAAGTGTATTCTTATCGATTCTGCTGGTATTAACAATGATACCGGCACTGGCACTGGCCAGCGGCGATGAGGAGCAAATTGGAGCGGACATTGGGATTGCAGCCACAGAAGAAGAGCAGGCCGGGCAGCAGCCCGAGCCTATTGTTGTTCTTACAGCAGGCGAAGAAGGGGAGGAAGGTTCAGGTATTCTCGATGCTCCTGAAGCTACTTCTCAAGATGAGCCAGAGGGAGACGCGTCTGAGCCAGGTGACACATCTGAGCCCCAAGGCGCATCTGAGGAAGGTGGAGCCAGCAATGATAATGCTGTCAATGCTCTCTCAGACGATGCGCCAGAAGCCTCTAGCGATGTGGCAAGTAACCCTCAGGAGTCCTCTTCTGAGGAATCTTCGACTTCTGAAGAGGCTGTTCCAAACACAGCACCTTCTACTATATCCGGAAACATCTGGGTAGATGGTAACGGCGCACTCCCAACCGATTGGGACGGCCTTCGCAATGGCGACGAGAAGGCTCTCGCCGGATGCACGGTCTATCTCTATAGAGCAGACAACAGGACAAGTGCTATTGCTCAAACTCAAACCCGAGCTGACGGCAGCTACTCATTTGAGGGTGTTGAACCCGGTGGCTATGTGGTGGGCATCAAGGATGGCAAGGTAAGTGGCACCGAATACCTCTTGCCCATGCGAGTCACTGCCCAAAGTGTCTTTACGGTTGACTGGGATACCGCTGATGACAATCCACCTTATTACGCTACGGCGTTTTCTCCCGTTTTAGAGGTAGAAGGCAACGGCGCAGACATCCTCAACATTAGTGCCGGCATGAGACTTCCGATGGGAGTTATGCCCCTGGCTGGTGGATACATAGTGTATTCAGGCAGTGTTGGAGGCACGCTAGTTGGCAACTCTGGAACATTGGCTGGCGCGGTGGCTCTCTGTACCGGCTCTGCAAACTATTTTATCGTTGCAACACAAGATGATAATAATATTGGGGCTGCTGTGACGATTCCGTCTGGCAGGAATATTACCCTGACCTCAGACAAAGATGGCCCTTACACCCTCCTGCAGCCAAGTAATAGCGAGCGTCACCTCACTATTAATAGCGGTGCCACCCTGACAATGTATAACATCATTCTCTCGGGCAACGGGGGAGTAAGCAACTCTAATTTAACCAATGGCGGTATTAGAATGACCGGCGGCACCCTGATACTAAACGATGGTGCTGTCATTGAGAACTGTCGTGCCTATCAAGGCGGCGGTATAGAGATGAGCGGCGACAGCAGACTTAGAATGTATGATGGCGCGGCAATCAGAAACAACGCAGCCGTCACAAACGCTGGCGCTGGCGGTGGTGTATTTATTTCTGGAAGCAGCCAGTTTACCATGTATGGAGGAATAATCAGTGGGAACATTGCTGGAACCGGTGCAGGCATGGGCGGCGGAGTTAATCTGGGTAACATGACTACGGTCACTGGTGCACCTGCTGCGTTTTCTATGCAAGGTGGCTCCCTCATTGGTAATACCGCAGCAATAGGCGGCGGTATATATCACTCTACCGGTGTTGGTGCTCCTGGTTACCAGGGAGAGTATGTGCCTGGTCAAGTGCAGAGCGCCTGGGGAAGCCTCGAAATTCTTCCAGCGGCATATGTAGGCGGCAACGTTGCCACTGACGGCAGGCGTAGTCCTCCCCTGAACTATCACAGGTTTAATCAATTGGTTACCTTCGATCAGTACCTCATGGGACAAGGGCGCTATAGGTATCCCTTTGATGGAAGCCTGCTCAACAACGATGACATTAACTATATGTTTGGCAGCTCGATTGGCCAGACACGCGCGATTAGCTATAACAACAACTTTAGCCCAACGCAGACTTTATCCGTTGGCGTACCCGCACCCTATAATCATACGCTGCGCACCTATGGGTCAACTGGATTTGCTGCCCATCCGCAGGGGTGGACATTCCTAGGCTGGGATACGCAGTCAAGTGCTACTACTCCTCAGTATCAGCCGGGTGATATATATTCAGGTATTCCAGCTGGAACCGTACTCTACGCTATCTGGGCGCCTCCGTCCTACCCCTATGAAATCAGGTACTGGCAGGACGCTGTTGGGGCTGGGGGTACGCAGTTTACTCCTGTGAGCGGAACTCATACTAACGGCTCAGCGCCCTTCGGCACGGTGTACAGCACCTTGGTGCCAGGAGCCGACATTACCAATAATCAGCCCACAGGCTACGGAGCCGGCACGATAGTCAATGGCACCAGCACCATAGTCGATGGCACCAATATCATTAATGTGCTTTATGTTAAGGCCAGCTTCAATTACACCGTTGAGTACTGGAAGGATGCTGTTGGAGCCGGCGGCACTCAGCTCACCCCTGTGGCTGGAACCCACCTGGGCGGCTCTGCGCTCTTTGGTACCGTCTATAGCACCTTGGTACCCCCTGGCGATATACCGGCAAATCAGCCCGCGGGCTACAAGCCGGGAACCATCACCAACGCAACGGTGACGATTCACCCAGGCACCAACACCATCACGGTGCTCTACTTGCCCATGGACACTATTAACGACTTTAACAAGTCCACTGGCAGCATATTCTCTAAGGTAGGTGATCCGGTTACCTTTACCATCAGCTTTACCCTGCCTGCCGACTCAGCAGGATACAAGGGAATCCTCGTTCATGACGTACTGCCCTCCTCCCTTACCTATCAGGCTCTTGGCTCTGATGTTAAGGTCAATGGAGTAGTCAATCCTCTCCTGAGCATCAATCACTCAGCAGGAACGCTGAGCGTTAATTTGAGCGAAGCCTTCATTCAAGCCAACGAAGGTGCTCTCGTTGAAATAACGGTTGCCACTACTGTTAACAGCAACTGGGACGGTAGCAGCAATATCACCAATAGTGCACAACTGTATGTACAAACGGGAGCAACTCCACCTAATCCTGGAGTCGATACCCCGGTAGCAGATGATGACGCAACTGCTATATATTCTGGCCTCACCAAAAATGCCCAGTCTGCTGTCTACACCCCTGGCGAAGAGCTCGAGTATGAGATTTCCTTTACTGCGCTTGCCACGGTAGACGGTAATGCTCTTGCCACGGTCTTGGTGAGCGACAACTATGACGTAAGCAAACTTGAATACCTCAGATTTAAAGCTACCGCAGACGGCGTAGATGTTACAGCGCAGTTTACAGCCTTTAATGCTGGCTCTCTCACCTTGCTGTCACAGGCAGGGAGTGTTCTTGCTGGCAAGGAAATACTGATAACGGTAGTGTTTAAGGTTAAAGATGGTGCCACTGGTGCTATCAGCAACGAAGCCTCGGTCAAACTGAATGGAGTTGACGGCGGCAGCGACTCAGAGATCATTTATCCCGGAGACATCTCCAAGGATGCCCAGGCAGCCACCTACACACCTGGCGCAGACCTTGATTACGAAATCTCCTTTACCGCGCCTCATACTATTTATGGCGACGATCTTTCGAGCGTAGTCGTAACCGATACCTATGACGCAAGCAAGGTCACGTTTAAGAGCTTTACTGTAACGGTAGACGGGGTAGCAGCCAATAATGCCTTTACCCACGCAGACGATAATGGCACGCTGATCTTTACTGCTGCCAATGCTGAAAGCCTTGCTGGCAAGCAGGTCGTTATAACCACGGTCTTTACTGTGGCTGCAGGTGCTACCGGCACCATCTCAAACAGCGTGAAGGTAGACTTTAATGGACAACCCGGTGGAAGAGACGATGAAGATATCGATAAGGGAGACCTGTCCAAAGATGTGCAAGCTGTTGTGTACACACCTGGCGCAGACCTTGATTACGAAATCTCCTTTACCGCCCCTAATGCAATAAACGGCAACCCTCTTTCGAGCGTAGTTGTCACTGATACTTATGACGCAAGCAAGGTTGTCTACAAAGACTTTACGGTAACTGTAGACGGAGTGGCGGCCAACACCGCCTTTAACGCTGTTGATAATGGCAGCCAAGTGACCTTTACGGCCACCAATGCTGCAAGCCTTGCGGGCAAGAGTGTGGTAATCACCACTATCTTTACGGTTAAGGATACCGCCACGGGCACCATTACCAACACCGCCTCGGTGAGCTTTAATGGTATTCCCTCAGGCGATGATGAAGAAAAGATCGACAAGGGCGATCTTTCCAAGGATGCCCAGGCTGCTACCTATACACCTGGAGCAGATCTTGAGTATGAGATTTCCTTTACTGCCCCCAATACCATAAATGGAGACCCGCTATCGAGCGTAGCGGTAACCGACACCTATGATGCACGCAAGCTCACCTATAAAAGCTTTACCGCTACCGTAGATGGAGTAGAGGCCAACGGTGCCTTTAGCGCCTCAGACAGTAGCGGTGTTGTGACCTTTACGGCCACTGATGGTGCCAGTCTTGCAGGCAAAAGAGTTATTATCACAACACTCTTTACTGTTGATGAAGGTGCAACGGGCACCATATCAAACAGCGCGGAGGTACTATTCAATGGTCATCCAGGAGGTCAAGATGACGAAGTAATCGACAAAAGCGACCTGGCTAAGGACGTGCAGGCCGATGCCTACACACCAGGCACAAACCTTGACTATGAGATTTCCTTTACTGCTCCTCTTCTGGTCAGTGGCAACGCTCTTTCTTCTATCGTAGTAATTGACACTTACGATGCAAACAGAGTCACCTTCATGGGCTTTAGCGCAACTGCCGATGGCGCAATAGTTGCTGATGCCTTTACCTCCTCTGATGCCGGCGGAGCAGTAACCTTTACTGCCCTTAACCCTGCCAGCCTTGCGGGCAAGAAGGTCGTTATAACAACGGTTTTTGCTGTAGCAGAAGATGCAGAAGGTACTATCATCAACAGCGTTGCTGTTAAATTTAATGGTATGCCGGGTGGCAGCGACGAGGAAGAAATCGATAAAGAAGAGCCTATCGTGCTGGAGCCCATTGATGACTTTTCTAAGTCCACCGCAAGCTTCTTCCAAAAGGTGGGAGACCCCATAAGCTTTACCGTAAGCTTTACCCTTCCTGAAGATGCAAGTGGCTACAAGGGCATATTGGTACATGACGTATTGCCCGCAGAGATTACCTACCAACAAATAGGCTCTGGCATAACGATTGGTGGAATAAGCCCACTTATCAGCTTAGATCACAGCG
>WQXH01000023.1 GCA_009784945.1 Coriobacteriia bacterium
ATGCACCTTGCACAGATGCTTTACTGCGACGGGCGTCTCACCACACCACTGATTCGTGACGATGCGTCCACAAAGGGCACCGAAGGTGGCCTGCGCGAGGCAACTTGGGAAGAAGCACTTGACCTTGTTGGCGAGAAGCTGCGCAACACGTGGAAGACCGACAAGACACGCTTGGCATTTTGGGCCTCCGGCCAGATGCCCATCACCGAAGGCTATGCACTCGCCAAGTTCTGGAAGGGCGGCATGCTCTCTAACAACATCGACCCCAATGCACGTCTGTGCATGGCTTCTGCTGTTGTTGCCTTTATGAACGTCTTCCAGACCGATGAGCCGGCCAACTGCTATGACGATCTTGATCAGGCCGATGTCTTCATCACCTGGGGTGCCAATATGTATGAGGCCCACCCCGTACTGTATTCAAGGCTTGAGGCTCGCAAGAATAGTGGCGCTGGTGTAAGGCACTATGACATCACCACGCTTACCACCCAAACCTCCAAGAGCGCCGACAAGGTGCTCATCATGGAGCCCGGCTCGGACAACGCCATTGCTAACGCCATTGCTAACTATCTGGTTGTTAACGATGCCTATGATCCCGAGTACGTTGAAGCCCACCTGGTCTTTAAGCAGGGCACCGAAGATTTGGGCAACAACTATGACGACACCTATGATGGCAGCGATATTGGCAAGAAGGTTACCGATGTTGAGCCCATCAGCTTTGATGACTACAAGGCAAGACTGGCTCCCTACACCCTCGAGTATGCCTCTGAGCTTTCTGGCGTGCCTGTTGAGGACATCGAAGAGCTGGCAAAAGTATTTGCCGACAAAGATGCCAAGGTTCTCTCTCTTTGGACCATGGGCGTCAACCAGCACAATCGTGGCGTGTGGATGAACCACAATATCTACAACTGCCATCTTCTCACCGGCAAGTATGCCCAGCCTGGCTGCGGTGCATTCTCCTTGACCGGTCAGCCCACCGCCTGCGGCACCGCCCGTGAGGTTGGTATGTTCTCGCATCGTCTTCCTGCCGACCTGGTAGTTGGCAATCCACAGCATCGCCGCTTTACCGAGGCTGTGTGGGGTCTGCCCACTGGTTATCTGGATGACGATAAGGATGCCAATGACGAACCCATTCCTGGAACCGGCATTGCCACTCCCGGAAAGCACACCATCAGAATTTTCCAAGATATCTCAAAGGGCAACATGGACTTTCTCTGGTCTGCCTGCAACAACTGGGCAGTGTCGCTGCCTAACCTCACCCGTTACTTGGGCAAGGGCGACCAAAAGGGCATCTATGACACCTTTATCGTTGTTAATGAGTGCTATCCCACGCTTTCGACCCAGTATGCTGACGTCGTCTTTCCCATTGCCATGTGGGTAGAGCGCGAGGGTCAGTTCGGCAACGCCGAGCGCCGCACCGTAGTTATCGAGAAGGCATGCGAGCCGCCAGGCGAAGCAATGTGGGACATGTGGGTGTACCTGCAGGTTGCCAAGCGCGTTCTCGCTGGCGAGACCATCGACGGACAAGACGCCTTTGATCTGCTCTTTGGAAACGTTTGGGATGCAGAGACTGATGATCTTATTGAAGATCAAAGAGAGGTCAACATCACCCTTTGGGAAGAGTACCGTATCTTTACCAACCCAACCATGCTCAAGGCTGCCGATGACATCAATAATGATGTTGACAATAGCTTTGGTGTTACGGCTGACGATGGCACCTATACCCCAGCCAAGATGAAGATGTTCTCCAAGCAGATGGCTCCGTACGACGTGTACAGGGAGTCTCATGGTCTTACCTGGCCAGTACGCGACATGGGTGGCGGCACCTGGCTGCCCACCAAGTGGCGCTTTGCTGATGGTAGCCAAGAGGACGGCTTTGATCCTGTAGGCATCGAGATGTATGGTAAGGACGGCAAGGCCGGCTATGGTGGCGTCAGCTACTATAAGAGCGCTGGACTCAAGCCTTCTGTTATCTTCCGTCCGTATGAGCCACCAGCATTTATGCCAGACGACGAGTATCCCTTCTGGTTTGTTACCGGACGTTTCCTCGAGCAATGGCACACGGGCTCCAACACGGCGCGTATTCCCGACCTCAACAATACTCTGCCTGACTCTCTCTTCTATATGAACGAGCAGGATTTTGATGACATGGGTCTGCAAGATGGCGATGAAGTCAAGATAACTTCTCGTTACGGCGAGGTTGTTCTCAAGGCTACCAAGCACAATCGTGTAATCTGTCCTCCAGGAGTAACCTTTGGCACCTTCTTTGAGGAGAGCCGCTTGATCAATCTGGTTGTTCAAGAGATTTATGATCCCATCTCCAAGGAGCCGGATTACAAGAAGACCACCATCAAGATTGAGAAAGTCTAATGACGCTCTCTCAAGATGACATGAGAAACGTAGAGGTGGCGGCTGCCGATGCAGCTGCCACCTCCTCTGAGACTGCTGCCGCAGCGCTAGCTGCAGGCACCACTGCTTCTCAACTTAACGAAGACGTGGTTATCTCAAGCTTTTTGGCCTCTACAATAAAGGGCCAAACAGATGCAGTTGCAGAGGCTATTTCTCACATTAGCGGAGTGGAAGTGCACGAAACGCATAACACCACTCTGGTTCTTACCATCGAAGCCCCCACCATCCAAGAGTCCACCAAGATAGCAACAGAGGTCAATTTGACCGAGGGGGTTATTACACTTCAGATGATCTTTGCCAACTTTGAAGACGATCCCGTCATCAAGGCACAAAAGGCAAAGCTTCAAAAAGAGCAGCAGGCTTAAGTTGAAAGTAGGTACACGGGCATGAAGCGCTGGCTGATTGCAAGACGAATAATACAGGTTGCAGTATGGGTGATTCTTGCTGCGCCAATACTGATATATGGTTTTTCTCTGTTTGGGCTTACGGCAGGCTCTGATATGCGTATGCCAACTCCCTCAGAGGCTTTTATCTTTGGATCACTTTCGTCTTCGGATATCTTTGGTCTTACCTTGATTGACCCCTATGCTACGCTTCAAGTAGCACTGGCTTCGCGTAGTATTGAGATTGCATGGATTTGGGCATTTCTTCCTGCCTTCATTCTCTATCTTGTGATAGGGGCTCGTGCATTTTGTGGCTGGATATGCCCAGTCAACCTGGTGTTAGAATTTACGGAGTGGCTGCGCAAAAAGTTCAATCTTCCTAATGCCAATCGTAGCTTGCCACGCAAGACTAAGCTTGCCGTCATGGTACTCTTTTTGTTGCTGGCCTTTGTCTTGGCACAGCCGCTCTTCGAAAACATCTCTCCGATTGCCGCCCTTGGCAAGACCTTACTCTTTGGATCCTTTGCGGGATTTGGCACCTTGATTGGAATTATCATCCTGGAGCTGTTTTGGGCTCCGCGTATCTGGTGCCGAAGCCTGTGTCCCCTGGGAGGCTTTTATCAGCTGTTTGGGCGCATTGGCATTTTTCGCCCGCATGTTGACCGCTCGCAGTGCACCTCCTGTGGCGACTGCAAGGCAGCCTGCATTGTAGACCCTGTGATTCTCGAACCGGCATTGACCGGCGAGTCCACCAAGGTTTGGGCAGGTGACTGTATGCGATGCGGCGCTTGCATTGATGCATGCCCCAGCAAGTGTATTAAAATGAAAACCTATTGATTAAGAGCAACCGTTAGGTAGCTCTAGAGCTAAGGGAGACGGTTCGGCTTTGTTCCGTGGGGGGTATGCAGGCATGCATGCGGAACAAAACCGAATCGTCTCTCCTGCTGTGCAAGGAAAACAGGGAAGAGATGAATTAATATCATCAAAGTGATGAGATTATTAGGGCAGAGCGTAAAAGCAGCAACAAGGCGCTAGAGCAGGAGTAAAAAGGCTGGAGCAGGGGTAAGGCGGCGCTAGATCACAGCCACCCTCCCGTTGTCTTTCATAATCACCCGGCCTTGCGCTATGAGCTCAAGTACGCGTGGGTAGAGCGTGTGCTCTACGTTATGAATCTTTTCTTCGAGGCTCTCCAAGGTATCTTCTTCGGCAACCTCCACCACCTCTTGAGCAATAATAGCGCCCTCGTCATACTCTTCATTGGCAAAGTGAACAGTAACCCCGGTCAGCTTGACCCCGTAGTCAAAGGCATCTTTGATTCCGTGAGCCCCAGGAAAAGAGGGGAGCAGTGCAGGGTGAATGTTGATGATTTTATTGGGGAAGGCTGCTAGAAGAGGGTTACGCACCTTGCGCATATAGCCAGCCATGACAACATAGTCTACCTGGGCGTCTTGCAGGGCGCCAGCGATGCGCTCATCAGTAGCAAGGGGATCCATATAATCATCCCTGGAGAGCGCCATGACAGGAATACCCACTCTTTTGGCTCGCTCGAGCCCATAGGTCTCTGCCTTGCTCGACACCACCAGCTCTATGCTGGCATTGAGCTGCTTGCTCTCAATGGCGTCAATAATAGCCTGAAGATTACTGCCGCCTCCGCTGATAAGTATACCTAGTTTTACCATAATGAGCCGTTGTCTGAGTAGGTAACCTTGCCGGAGGCCTCAGGCGAGGCAGCCTTGACAACACGCCCAATGAGGAAGGCTCCCAAGGAATCAAAATGCGCAAGCACGGCTTCCTCTGAGCCTTGCTTGCAGATGAGCGCAAGGCCGATGCCCATGTTAAAAGTTTGCAGCAAGTCCTCTGCATTAAGCTGGGCAAGTTGAGCCAGGTGTTTTATGACGGGAGGAATGTGCCAGGAGCCCAGCTCGATATGGGCATCCATGCCCAGAGGCAGTGCTCTGTCAAGGTTATAGGTAATGCCGCCGCCGGTGATATGAGCAGCCGCATGTATAGGCAGTCCGGCCTCCAGGGCACCAAGGAGCGGTTTTACATAGAGGCGTGTAGGCTCCAACAGGGCGTCTAAAAGCAGGCTTCCGTTGTTGAGCGTAGCGCCTGCCAGCTCTTCGTTGCTCAAGCTGTTTGTAAGCAGTTTGCGTACGAGCGAGTAACCATTTGAGTGAAAGCCCGAAGAAGCAACGCCAATGATAAGGTCGCCCTCTGTTACCAGGTCAACACCAATCATCTTGGGGCGATCAACTGCTCCCACACAAAAGCCCGAGAGATCAAAGTCTCCCGCTGCCATAGTGCCGGGGTGCTCGGCCATCTCGCCACCTATGAGAGCACAGCCTGCCTCACGGCAGCCCGCTGCAATGCCTTTAACAACCCGGGCAACCATAGTTGGCTCAAGCTTGCCTACCGCAAGGTAATCCAGAAAAAAGAGAGGCTGTGCTCCGCAGCACACAATGTCGTTAGCGCACATGGCCACCAGGTCAATACCCACAGTGTCAAGACGTCCCGAGCGCTGGGCAAGCTCAAGCTTAGTGCCCACACCATCGGTTCCGCTCACCAGCAGAGGATCCTTCATTTCCTTGAGCTTAGCTGCGCTAAACAAACCGCCAAAGCCGCCTATGCTGCCAACTACCGCCGGCGTATAGGTGGACTCCACATCGGCTTTGATAGCGTCAACTGCTGCCGCACCAGCATCAATGTCGACCCCGGCCTCTTTATAAGCAGTGCTCTTACAGTCTTTTTGCATATGCATCCTTTGTCCGCTCACAATTATACCAACAAGCGGTATAATCCCTGAGATGTCTTTTGTGCATCTTAAGCGGAGAGGTCGCCTAGTCCGGCCGAGGGCGCATGATTGGAAATCATGTATACCGCAAGGTATCGAGGGTTCGAATCCCTCCCTCTCCGCCATCATGTGCCTGCCACCCGTAGCGGTGGCAGGCACATGATGCTTTGGGGAGGGATTCGAACCCTGTGAAGGGCGAGGGCGTTAAGCGGGGTGCCAGTGGCACGCCGTAGCCTGAGCTCGCAAACGAACGAAGTGAGTGAGCAGGGTGTGGATTTGCGCAGCAAATACACGCATTTCTAAAGCTTGCATGATACCCCCTGCCAACATCCAGGCTTTTACTTGCCATCTTGGTCTTGTTTCATGGACACAATACCTTATCGGGCTTGGTTTGGCTCACGATCGTTGGCATAGAATCTTGAGATTCCTCCAAAATATCGAGGTAAAGGGTAATTTGCAAGGCTTATAGATTAACTTCAGGTGAGATTGCCTTGCTTCTGGGCATAATCTGGGAATGTACTGTGGTTTATTCGGCACGATAGAATAAATCTCAACCCTCTAATTCGATTTTTTGGGAGAACCTGATAGAATTCTACCATGGAGTTATTTATCAGCCACAAATCGGCACTGCAATACTGGCGACAGCTTAAAACTACAAGAGGTGTCAGGGCGAGGCCTTTGCGCAGGAAGAGTCCGCCTTCAGAGGCTCCGGACACTACCGCGCTACTTCAGGGATACACCTTGGGTCTTTCTTTTCCTTTGGATGTCATGGTATCCACACAAAATGCTAAGCGTAAAGTCGAGGGCGCGCGCATCCACGTATTCTCCGGGCTCATGCCTGACGGTAGTTTTGTTGATGTAGGTGAGGGGATCTTTGTAGCCTCACCAGAATTCTGCTTTCTCCTGATGGCTAGGGAGCTTGAGCTAACAAGACTCATTGAGCTTGGTTATGGGCTTTGTGGAATGTACATGCAACTACAAGAGAACAGCAGCTCAACTGCTGGCCGTGTTCTGTCAGGGAAAAGCTTGAGAGATCGCTCACGGCCTACCAGCAAGAAGAGGCTTTCAGCCTTCCTGAGCCGGATGTCAGGGGTGTCCGGGAAAAACAGGGCCCAGAGGGCACTGCGCTATGTTGCCAATGGCTCCGCCTCGCCCATGGAAACGAAGCTCGCTATGCTCCTGGTGTTGCCTAACATGCTCGGAGGTTATGCTCTGCCCATGCCAGAGTTGAATAGCGAGATCGTCCCGCCAAAGTCGTTGAGACAAAGCTTGAGCCAAGGGTCTTTTTTTTGCGATCTGTACTGGCGAAAACCAGATGTCGCGGTGGAGTATGACAGCGACGAACACCATTCTGGATCCTTGGCTATGTCCAAGGACTCTATCAAGCGCAACGTGCTGGCGCTGAGTGAAACTTATGTGATTTCTGTGACAAAAAGACAGGTCTACAGCACCGTTGAGCTCGAGAGGGTTGCCAAGCTAGTCGCCAAAAGCATCGGGCATCGGTTGCGCTACAAAGAGTGTGCAAAGTTTGACCTCGCACACCAAAAGCTACGCATGATGTTGCTCTTTCCGTCGTCAACTAAAGATATTTGAGAGGAAACTGATTAGCAGTATCCCCTATTTGCTTCTTGCAAAGTAGTGTGTGAGGTACAGCGAGGTCTATTGAGCACCAGATAGGGAAGCTTAAGGCGGCTGGCTCATTAGCTTCGCGGTTTAATCGGAATCAACAAATCAAGTTGAAAGTCATTACACTCGGAATCTGGCAGTCGAACACGGTCAATATAATTCAGTGTTTCTTCCAGACAACCCCACTGGCTTGCATTATTCCAATCGCCGTTAAATTCATATTTTGCATTTGTCATACCCCATTCCATGAGCCATCCCCATTCCTCAAATGCACCAAAAGGAATCATATGCGCCGCATACAATCCGCCAATGAAATGTTTTTTTAAAAGGGGAGCCGGTACATCGAAGCCATCGGGAATTGTCACCCACACTTCATATCCATGTGCTCTCGTTGGGTCAGACTCATTTGGCATTGGGGCGTTAAAACCGTAATGCCGTAAATCTGGTTTAATCCGTGTTAGACTACTGTCCAATACAAACTTGACGATTACTTGGCACACTTGCTGCTCAGGCTCGTCTCCTTCAAATTGATAGGCGGCAATTTCGGATGGGGGAAGATAAATAATCCGCACATCCTTGTCAGTCAACTTGCCTAGTTTTTCGTTTGCTTGGTTTAGCTCACTCATGCTGCTTTCCCCCGATATCGTGTTTTTTGGAAACGAATCGTTGTCCACAAGAGCTAACACAGAGCTATCACCAAGAGAGTCAAGTTGCATGCGCACACTTGCTTTTTCTTGCAGCTCTTGGACAAGACGGCTAAGTATGGATCTAACAGTTGCTAAAGCTGTGATTTGCTCGTCCAGTTCGCTTTTATTGTAGCAAACCCCTACCACAATCCATACTTCGGTATCATTTCACGACCGCTTTTTGATAATCGATAACACGTTCTATCATATCGGCGCTCAAGGGTCTAAGCAAGAAGCTGTTCGCATTTTCAAAGATGGACCTAAAGCCAGCAGAGCTGACGCAGTGTACTAGCCACATTGTTGTCCTGGCTAGTATTGACCTTTGATGACGAAGAATGAGCCACGGATGGTGCCAGCCAGCTTTGACTTTTGTCGAGCAAACTTGAACTTTTCTGCCAGCTCCACAGGCACCTCCATGCCCTCTGAAAGCTTTATGCCAACAGCACGCTTTTTCGTGTCATCCAGAGAGTACATGACATTAATTCCCAGGCCATCTTCGTAGAAGACATACGAAAACTTAATGCCGTCAGCCTCAAATTGTGAGACCTCTAAAGGCGTAGCACTCAGCTGAATGTCCCGTTCTGCCAAAATGCCATTAACGTAGCCTACTATGTCTTGGCGCTCTGCCGCTGGCTCAACAACCATACTGTGCTGGTATTTATTAAAGAGATAGCGCGCCTCGTTGGCACGCAAACCAGCTAATTGCCTACACACAGGTGAGGACTCGAGCCCCTCGGTAGAAACTTCCTTAAAAGCTACAGTGTGTGCCATGATAACTCCCTCCCGCATCATTCTTATCCTGAGTGCCTATTACTGATCAGACCCAATTCGTCATTGTGGGCTTGACCCGCAATCTGAGACGCATTTTGGTTAGATTGCGGCTCGGAGGCCGCAATGACGGACTACAGTCTGACGAGTGGTTATCATAACACGACAGCAGTGCACGGCGCATTTCAGATCATACAACTCATATGGTAGTATGTAGGTTGAGACTAAGTCTATGACCCTCTGGGCTGGAGACGCGCCTTTGAATAACCCTGCATTTCTGAAGCTCTTGGCGCTCAGCACAACCAAAAAGAATATGTCTACGAGTGGGAGCTGTAAATGAGTTATGCCATAGAAGCACACGGTCTTACCAAAACCTTTAAGGCCTCTCGAAAGACGGGAGAGGAGCCGCGTATTACCAGCAGCCACGCTGCCGGCGGCATTATCACTGCGGTTGACAACCTGAGCTTTTCTGTAGAGCATGGAGAGATTTATGGGCTGCTTGGTCCAAACGGCGCCGGTAAAACTACAACGATGCGCATGTTGGCCACTCTTATAAAACCCAGCAACGGCGATGCCACTGTTTTGGGGCACAGTATCGTAGAAGAGCCCGAGCGGGTGCGCGCCTCTCTCGGCTTTCTCACCAGCGAGCTCAAGCTTGAGGACTTCTTTACTCCCAGTTATCTCTTTGACTTCTTTGCCCGTTTACACCGGGTTGACGCCGCTCAGGCCGCAAGGCAAAAGCAGCTGTTATTTAGCCGTCTTGGGATTGAGGACTTTGCCAACACCAAGGTCTCAAAGCTCTCTACGGGAATGAAACAAAAAACTTCCATAGCGGTATCGCTGGCGCACGACCCTGGTCTCATCATCTTTGATGAGCCTACGAACGGCTTGGATATTTTAACGGCTCGCGTGGTTACTGACTACCTGGAAGAGCTGCGCCACGAAGGCAAGACCATCGTGCTTTCGACCCATATCTTCTCGTTGGCAGACAAACTCTGCGACCGAATAGGCATCATAATGGACGGGCAAATGGTGGCCGAGGGAACACTCGCCAGCATTGGCTTGGGCAAGCCTTTGGAAGAAGCCTTCTTTGATCTCTATGAAGCAAGGCAGGCCGAGGCGGTGTTAGTATGAAGACAACCACGCATGTAGACGATACGCCTGCCGCACACAAGGCACCAGCACCACAAGCCCTATGCCTGAGAGCCGTGATACAAAAAGAGCTTCGCCGCTTCTTTACCGATGCACGCATGGTGATAGCCACGGTGCTCATGCCAGGCCTTCTCATCTATTTGCTCTATTCCTTTATGGGCAGCGCAATAAGCTCAAATCTCACAATGGAAAGTACCTATGAGCCTCAGATGTATGCAGTCAATCTACCAGAGTCGCTTGCTGCGGGCTTTTTGCAGTCTGGCCTGGAGTTTACCGAGATAAGCGCCAGCGAGGCAGAGGCGGTAAAAGAACAGATTGCTGCCAAGCTCGTTGACCTACTGGCAGTTTTTCCCGAGAACTTTGACGAGAGCATGACCCTCCTGCTTTCCAGCGAACAAGGCGCAGTAAACAATGGAGAGGCGGTGCCTGAGACAGTCCCGGCAGCACCGGGCACAGTGCCTGAGGCAACCCCGGGCACAACGACAGAAGCTGTTCCAGAAGTCTCACTCTTTTATAACTCCACCCGTGTTGAGTCGGGAGCAGTCTACCATCAAACACAGTACTTGCTCGATGCCTATAAGGAAACCCTGAGACCGGTCTTTACCGTCAACATAAGTGGCAGCGCCTACGACCTGGCCAGCCAAGAAGACACCGCAGGCTTTTTGTTTGCCTCGCTGCTTCCCATGCTCTTGCTGGTCTTCCTTTTTTCGGGCTGCATGGCAATAGCGCCCGAGTCAATAGCAGGAGAAAAAGAACGCGGCACCATTGCCACCCTCCTGGTGACCCCTCTCAAGCGCTGGGAGCTTGCCTTGGGCAAGATTGCCAGTCTCTCTCTCATAGCCCTGCTCTCGGGAGCCTCAAGTTTTATTGGCGTAATGCTGGCCTTGCCCAACCTCCTTGGCGTGTCTGCTCAAGAAGGCACCGCAGAGCAAGGAGCTTCAACGCTGGTTGATGCCAGTATCTATAGCGCACAGGATTACTTCATGTTGCTGGCGGTCATTCTCTCAACCGTGCTCGTATTTGTGGGGCTCATCAGCATTATTAGTGCCTTTGCACGAACCATAAAAGAAGCCAATGTCCTGGTTATGCCTCTCATGATTGTGGTGTTTTTGGTAGGTGCCTCAGCGATGTTTCAAACAAGCTCGAGCGCCGAGCTCGTGCTGCACCTGATACCTGTCTACAATAGCGTTCAGTGCCTGGTTGCCATCTTCGGCTTTTCTGCCGAACCACTGTCTATTGTGCTTACCGTGGCCACCAATACTGCACTTACTGGGCTTTGTATTGTGGCGCTCACCCGTATGTTCGAAAGTGAGCGTGTAGTATTTAGCAAGTAGGGGTGCGAGCAAGAGAGCACGTAGGAGCTAAGGCAGAAGCGCAAAGAAGCACTGGTCAGAGCACTACTCCCCAAACCACGCCCTTTTGAGAGCTTGGACCCCCGGCTCGATGTCAGCTTTTTTAATAGAAGAAAAGCCCACGAGAATGTGGTTGGCTTTAAGAGGGTGGCTGCTGATCCAGTACCTGTTTGTTTCATAGACCCCCACACTTTGCTCTCCTGCCAACTCCACCAGCTCTTCTTGACTTCTCCCATCTTTGGTTTGTACCAGCACATGCAGACCCGCCCCGTTTTCGGTGAGCGCGATTTTGTCTCCCAAGTACGTTTGCAAGGCGGCAATCAAGGTTTCGTACTTCTGTTTGTTGCGCATAAGCGCGCGCCTCACGAGCTTTTCCCAGTGACCTTGCTCTATAAAGCGGCGCATGACCACCTGCGTAAACCACGGCACAGAAGAGTGAGCCAATTGAAAATGCTCCTTCCATTGCCCCAGCAGCTCGGGCGGCAGTATCACATAGCTCATTCTTAAAGCAGGCGAGAAAGTGGTGGAGAAGGTGCCCATATAGATGACTCGATGATGCGTATCAAGCGACTGCAACGATGGCACAGGATGGGCGCTATAACGAAACTCGTGGCAGTAATCGTCTTCGAGTATGTATGCTTCGTTGACGCGTGCCCACTCCAACAACTGCAACCGAGCCTGCATAGGCAAGATGGCACCTGTAGGAAACTGGTTAGAAGGGGTCACAAAGCAAAGCCTTGCCCCAGATCTGGCAAGAGAGCGGATAAAGAGAGAAGAACCATGGAAAATTGGACAAGGGGTAATCTTAAAGCGGCACTGCTCAAACGCCAGCCGGGCTCCTTGGTAGCCAGGCTCTTCCATGGCAACAGTGTCTATTGCAGGGTCAAAGAGCTGCATGACACTTTGTATCGCCGCAGGTGTTCCCGCTTGAATGATAACCTGCTCGGGAAAACAACGCACTCCACGGCTCTTCCTCAAATGATTAACAAGGTTAAGCCTGAGCAGGTAATCTCCCTGATGGTCATCGTAGCGACTCGCCCCCCCAGCCTCAAAGCTGTGCAGGGCATCGGAGGTGAGCTTTCTCCACACCTCGCTAGGAAAGGCATCCTCTTCAAGGTTTCCATAATTGAAATCATAGGTATAGGTGCAAACCGGCTTTTGCATGCTCATGATGAGCTGTCTTTCATGGGCGCTATACGCCCCGATGCTTTCATCAACGCTTTTGGAAAAAAGCTCCTCGTTTAAGTTGAGATCTTCTACCGTATAGCCACTTCCTGTTCTGCTTGACACAAAGCCTTCTTGTACAAGCTGGCGGTAGGCCGCCTCTACCGTATTGCGCGCCACACCCAGGTCGCTGGCAAGTTTTCTAATGGGAGGCAGGCGTTGACCTGCGGTGTACACTCCCTCAAGAATCTCTCGCCTAAACTGTTCATATATCTGCAAATATAGCGCTTTTGTATCTATAAATTTGATGTCCATATACCTACCTTAAAATTGTCCCTATCAAATAGTAGCAAATTGTCCCTTCATGGCAAGGACAATTTTTTGTAATCTTTTTGCAAGATATTTTATTGGAGTACGTAAAATGAGAGAGGAGTAACCGTATGAAGAAACCTTCTATTAGCAAAAGGAAGTATCTCGTGCTAGCCGTAGTGGGTATTGTTGCATTGATTTTTGGTCTTGTAGCATGCGCCGATGAGGCTCCACCGCCAAGCGATGAGCCAATTGCAGCTACGCCGGCAGAGGGCGTAGATCTTCCAAATCCTGCAGACTTCGAGTGGAATGTAATTACCGCTGAAGGATGGAAAGAGGTCTATCCAGACATCTATGCTTCATACATGTCCAACCTGGACAACAAGCCCTTTTATGAGGGTGGTGACAAGCACAACTATCTAGAGGATTACCCCATGCTTCTTGATTTGTATGCACCTCACCGCTTTACTCAGGGCTATTGGCAAGCAGCAGGCCACCCGTGGTCTATTCAGTGCATGGAAAGCTCGCCCCGTATCGTTGAGACATTCAAGCAAAACTGCTATGGCTGTAAGACACCTCAGTTCATATCGCTGATTCTCACTGATCCTTCTGCAAACAATGTACCATTCTTTGAATCAGAGGATTTCACTGAGCCCGTCAGCTGCTGGAGCTGTCACGAAAACGATCCTACTTCCGTAACCGTTCAGAGCCCCTTCTGGGTAGCTGCACTTGGTAGCGACGCGGGCAAGGTTCCTGCCTCCGCTGCTGCCTGCGGACAATGCCACAACGAGTACCACTTTAATAAGGAAACTGGAGAGATCCACAATCCTTATACTGATGGTCTGGTAAGCATGACCGTACCAAGCTTGCTTGAGTACTACGACAACCCCGACCTACATGGCGGCGACGTGTTCTTTGACTTTAGAAGCCCAAGAACTGATGCTCCCATGCTCAAGATGCAACATCCTGAGTTTGAGATGATCTACGGAGGAAGAGCACCTTCCACCATGGCCGGCATGGACTATGGCTGCGCTGATTGTCACATGGGACCCACCACCGCTGCTGACGGTAGCGCCTTTACCAGTCACTACTGGCAGAGCCCGCTTAAGAACGATGATCTTGTAGCAAACACCTGCGAAACTGACAATTGCCACTCTGATCTCAAGGCTCAGGTAGCCGAGTGGCAAGCTGGTGTTGTACCTCGCTTCACCACCATTGGCAATGACCTCCTTGATATGGTCAACCTCTTTGGCGACAAGGTAGAAGCTGGTGCCATTGAAGGCGACGACCTTGCTAAGATGCAGATGATTCAACGTCACGCACAGACCTACTGGGACTTTGTACTGGTAGAAAACAGCAACGGTGCCCACAACAGAGCATATGCGCATGCATATCTCGATGAGGCTGAGAAGCTGATCAAAGAAGGCATGGCTTTACTAGGTTAAAGTCGTCCTACTGAGTTATTCAGAAAAAGAGGTGCTTCGGCACCTCTTTTTTTGAGCAATCAATCAAGACCTGTCTTTTTGTGGGGCTATAGGAATCTCCTATGCTGCCATACCCATTGGCTAGGACAGGAGCACGAAGACTATGAAGATAGCCAACGAGAGCGCTCCTGCGCACGTCTGGTAGCCATAGGTAGCCATGGGGGGCTACCATGACAAGCCTAAGGCCTTACAGGGTGCCACAATGGCGTCAGGGCAGCGTTTGCTTTTAACACCAACCGTAACTGGTCAGACCCAATTCGTCATTGCGGGCTTGACCCGCAATCTGAGACGCATTTTGGCTAGATTGCGGCTCGGAGGCCGCAATGACGGACTACAGTCTGACTAGTAACCACCAACCTTGGCACTGTCTACCAGTGCCATCTGTCATCTTGATTCACATCAAGATAGCTTCTATAATAGCTGCACTTGCTTGTTTTGAGCTTGTTGCTTTAGGCAAGTGGGGAGCACTCTTACAGGAATTAGGAAACGACACTTTATAGGATGGAAGAATGCCAATAGTAATTAGATTAGATCGCATGCTAGCAGAACGAAAGATGTCTCAAGTTGAGCTTGCAGAAAAGATTGACCTCGCGCCAATGAACGTGTCGCGTATTAAGACCGGAAGAATCAGAGCCATCCGCCTTAACACGCTTGACGCAATATGCAGGGAGCTCCGCTGCAAACCAGGCGACATTCTTGACTACCTCACAGAAGAGGAAATGATCGAACTAGGGTTTATGTAGACAAAAGGGGACGTTCCCTGCGTCCTGTTCTTTGGCATGGGGCCACCTCAAAGAATACAGAGGGGCGGAGCTTTTGCGCAGCCGCTCCATTAAGGATGCAGAGAGGGAGCTATTCTGCTATTTGCTCATTACAATATCAAGGGGCGCTCCAACAACTCGCAAGATGCGGCGAATCGAATACTCTTCTCCTTAGTTGATCATTACAGCAACCACTCAGGTGCTGTGCCTTTTGCCATGCAGAACAGGGGGCGGCACAAGGCAGTTTAAGCAAATTTTAAGATGCGTTTGCTATAGTGTTGGCAACCCTTAAGCTCATAAGCCTAAGGTGCTGTTCGTTTGCCTCACAAGAAAGCCTGAGCGCCCATGCGCCTGTTGATCATCGAAGACGAGAAGAGCCTGGCTGAGGCTATGTCTCAGATTCTCACCAACGCCCATTATATGGTTGACCTTTGCTTTGATGGAGAGAGCGGGCTCGAGCTCGCTCTAACGGGCATTCATGATGCAATCATCATCGACCTCATGCTGCCCAAACGAAGCGGCTTTAGCGTGCTTGAGGAATTACGTGCCGAAGGGCTCAGCACTCCGGTCATATTGCTTACTGCGAGAACAAACACCTCTGATAAAGTCCGGGGTTTGGACAGCGGTGCCGATGACTATCTCACCAAACCCTTTACCATGGCCGAGCTCATGGCGCGCATACGGGCGCTCTCGAGAAGACGAAGCGTGTTAGTGCCAGCCACCGTGCTGGTTGCAGGCAATCTTGAGCTGGATATGTCAACACTGTGCATACAAACCCCAAAACAGTCGTATCGCCTCACCCTCAAAGAAGCCCAGCTATTGGAGCTTTTCATACTCAACAACAACTCCACGCTTGACGTTCAGACTCTCATTGACCGCATCTGGGGTTATGACTCAGAGGCCACTGGGCGCCACGTGCAAGTATACGTGTCGTTTCTGCGCAAAAAGCTCTCTTTGGTTGATACGTCTGTGCGCATTGAGACCGTGCGCGGCATTGGGTACCGACTTGAGACTCACGACTCCGCCCCTCCTGAGCCCGCGAGCAAAGAGAAGATAAAACAGGAGCTAAAGGATGTTTAAGAAGCTGAGAAACAAAATACTCATTTCAAATATGATTGTGCTATCCCTTCTCACCATTGTGGCTATGGGTCTGACCTATGCAATGACAGAGAGAATGGTTCATGCCGATAACCTTCAAAGGCTTGCCGAAGAAGCTGCCAGCCAGAGTCACTCACTCAATGTTATCTCAGCTTTTCTCAACACAGAAGGTTGGTCATACACCGGCAACGCAGGGAGCAGGACCTTCGTGTGCGAAGAAACAGGAGAAGTAACAGTTACCACTGGCGAGGAGATGTTTCTATTTATCTTTGTGGGCGACGACCCAGACCTCATACCCATTGTGAGCGGAACAGACTACCGTCTCTATCCAATGGACGCCTACCTTGAGGCTCAGCGCCTAAAGCCTCCTCACACTGCCTATTCACGTTATATCGACTATTATCGGGTTGCTGCCGGGGATCGCATCTGGCTGGCGAGAGAGACTCCCTTTATTGTGTCAGATATTGATGACAACAGTCGTTTCACTCCGGATGTCGCGCTTGCAACAGTGCCCGTGCCTATAAAGATTCCCGACGGTCTTACTGAGCTGACCCAGAAACAAATAGAACAACTCACAGATCCGCGCCTGGCTATGGTAGACATCACGGAGTCACTCGCTTCGCTAGCTCAGCTGAGGCTCATTCTTATTGCTTCAGGCATTGCCCTCACCGTCCTGTTCTTCTTTACATGCCTATTTCTTGCCAATCGCGCGGTGCGGCCAGCGGAGGAAAGTTGGATGCGCCAGAGGCAGTTCATGTCCGACGCTTCACATGAGCTCAAAACCCCTCTTTCCATCATAAGGGCAAGCAAAGAGGTCTTACACAGCAACCAAGGGCAGACCGTAGAGAGTCAAGCTAAATGGCTCAACTCTATTGAGACCGAGACTCACCGCATGAGCAAACTGGTTGACACTTTGCTGACGCTCTCTCAAGGTGATGAAACGCCAGCGCAGCTCGAAAAGCTTGACATCAGCAGCCTTGTTGACGAAGTGCGCACCATGTTTGAAGCGCCCTTCTACGAAAAAGGCCTCGTGCTGCACTCAGATATTACCCCTGAACTGCTTGCTCTTGGAGAGCCTGACGCACTTAAATCAGCCTTTGTTGCGCTTTTCGAAAACGCTCTGGGCTACACTCCAGAAGGGCAGGAAGTGTCTATCTCGCTCACCAAAGAACACAAACATATCAAGTTTGTCATTTGCAACACGGGGGTCTGCCTTTTGGACGAAGATCTTATGCGCCTATTTGATCGCTTCTATCGCGTAGACCAGGCTCGAAGCTCAGGTCCAGGCGGGTACGGCCTTGGCCTCTCCATTGCCCAAGCCGCCGTACTACGCTCAGGAGGAAAACTAGAAGCCGCAAGCGATGACAACTCAGTTACCTTTGTCATACACCTAAAGCCAGCTTAACAATCTAAAGCGCACATAAGGCAACTACTGAGAGTCTTCTGAGAGTTACAAAAAGGTCTCACTTCCCGACCTTTGTTTTTCTGATGCCTCGACATATTGCGCTACACAGAAAGGGTTCTCATCCAGACCTTGGAATACGCATAGCTCATCCCATAATAGGGCACTGCCTTCAACATGTTAATAGCCAGATGTAAGTTCAACCCCTACAAAAACTGCTTCGTCGCCATAATATCCGTTTGATTCGCCATAGAGCCTCTTGCCCTGAGCTGAATTCTCGACAATAAACGTTAGGGCGGCAGGCACCACTCCCTCTGGGATTCTATTTGAAAAATGCTCATTATGTAGCACATTGTCGATTACTACTTGCGTTGCAGACACGTCACGCAATTCTCTCACAGGGCATTTGTTGACAAGGTATTCCACGACCTCGGCACCAGTTTTTCGATTTGGGCGCAGCTTGTCTTTTTGCGCTTTCCAAACTGCTCTCCACTAGGCAATCTAGCTACTTACTCTGTGGCCTCTCTCTTGCATCGTTCAATCCAAGAGATTCTTATAATGACGCAAAATATTCTTTCGCCAGAATGGCATAATTTGCGCAATCGCAAACACCTTGATTGTTCCAGTCTGCTTCTCTCATTGTTCCTTCATAATGCAATCCGCACCTCAGCATGACCTTGCCAGATTTGGGATTTCTTGGATCATATCTTGATTCAATGCGATTTACCTTCACTTCGTTAAAGAAGAAGGAGATTAGCAGCGAAAGAGATTCAGAGGCTATCCCCTGATTCCATCATCTTTTTCCCACGCAGCAGCCGATGCGCACCATCTCTATCTGATCATCGACTTTTACGGCACCGATAGACCCAATCGGCACACCTCTGTTATCTTTTGGCACGATCGCCCAGAGATAATAGTTATTTTCTTGATAACGAGGTATCCATTCATCAAGAACACCTTTACTGATTTTGACACTTTCGTGATGGGGCCACATCAAGTATTTTGTTACTTCTGGGTCGTTTGCCCAATTATCATACATAGCCTGTGCGTCCTCTGCTCCGAATCTACGCAACAGCAAAGTATCGCTTTCTAATGCTTTCGTTCCCAAATGATTCATATGAACACCCTCCGTAAAAACGTAATCGTTCGCCTGCCCTATCGCTCACAGGCGAGTAAAAATGCTTGTCCAATATGCTCACACACAGGTAATGCAAGCACACCCTAAAGCCCCAGCAAAGCTCGTAATTCATTGCGCGCTTTTACAAACCCAGCGCTTTCATTGCTTCGCAATCGCCTACCCATGCTGACTGCTAGCTGCTTGGCAACTCTCTCAAAACCCATCGTACTGGTAATCTGTCTGTTGGTCACGGTAATGACCGTCACGCCCATCGCAATCAAACTGTTTCGCTTCATGGCATCGCTGGCTATTTGTTGAGGGGTCAGGTGTATTCTGTCGCTGTCATACTCAACAGCGACATCGAGGTCTGGCCAATACAGATCACAGCGAAAGAACGTCTTGCTTGAGGTCTCTTTGGCAGTTTTAGCTGGCCTTATTTTTGCATTTAACACCGGCATAGGAAAACCATAGCCGCCATGTCTATAAGGCAAAGTCAAGAGAAGGTAAAGGGTGGTCTCCCGCGGCGAGGCAGAGTTGTCTGCAAGATACTGCAAAACTCTCATTAATCGTCTCTGGCCAAAAACCCCTTCCATGCGAGAAAGGAATACTATCAACCTCTCCTTGTTGGCAAGCTGCCTGCGGTTGTATAAATGTCTCTCAGCGGTTGAAACGCCCATTACGGGCAAGGCGTAGGAACCACAGAGTTCCAACCCCAGCTCTAAGTGTTTGGCAAAGGGCAACTCGCTGTCCATCTGAAAGAAGCAAAGCTCTGGAGAGCTAACGAAAAGCCCGTTGCCCTCAGCGATGATGCTGCCTTCAGGCAAAGACTTGGTGAATACATGGGTTTTCAGCTTGTGTGTACGTCTCTTTGCGGCAGGCGTGCTCACCATAGCGTTAATTGGATACGATAGCCCCTGGTCATGGAGCAGACGTATTACTGAGGCCTCGGGAGGGACAGCAGGCGATATCCTCCTGCGCTGACGATGGTCGCGGTCGACTCGCGCTTTGCCATGAATACGCCAATACTCCATCGCTGACTTATGGGTTAGTACTATCTCCATGCCACAAGTATACTACTTATTGCCGCATGTGCACGCAAAAGGACGATTTCTACCCGATATTTGGGCTATTTTGGCCAAAACAACCCTACTAACTGTCCTTTTGCGTGCATATACGGCAATAACTTCACTTTCTATGCCAAGGCGCTTGCCATGGTAGCACCGGAGGCACCAGCTCAAGCGAAACGAGATTCAGGCAGTTGATATTATTCCCACTACTACTCCCACTCTATGGTGCCGGGGGGTTTGGAGGTGATGTCGTAGGCTACGCGGTTGATGCCTGCTACTTCAGCTACGATACGGCTTGAGAGGCGCGCAAGTAAATCATGAGGGAGGCGAGCCCACTTTGCGGACATGGCGTCCTTACTTTCTACGGCACGGATGATGATGGGACGCTCGTAGGTGCGGCAGCCGTTGCTCACTCCTACGCTCATAATGTCGGGGAGCACCGCAAAGTATTGCCAGACGCTCTGCTCGCTATCGCGCACACCGGTCTGGTCAAAGAGCAGGGCATTATAGGCATCAATCTCCTCGCGCACAATGGCATCTGCGTTCTTAAGCGTGACAAGCTTCTCTGCCGTAATAGCGCCTATAATGCGCACTGCCAGGCCGGGTCCTGGAAAGGGCTGTCGGTAGACCAACGATGCAGGCAAGCCGAGAAGCACTCCAAGCTCTCGCACTTCGTGTTTGTAAAGCCTTTTGAGAGGCTCAATAAGATCAAAGTGCACACCCTCTGGAAAGGGCACCAAATTGTGATGGCTTTTTACTGCGCCATTGCTTTCGACGATATCGGGGTAGATGGTGCCTTGAGCCAGATACTTGACAGGCTCGCCCGTGCGCTGAGCAATTAAAGCGGCTTCTTCAAAAAAGACTCTCCAAAAAAGCGAGCCAATGATAGAGCGCTTTTGCTCTGGATCGGTTATGCCTGCCAGGGCGCTCAAGTAGCGTTCCTTGGCATCTACACATACAAAATCTACATCGAACTGAGTGGTAAAGAGCTGCTGCACTTCCTCGGGCTCGTCTTTTCGCAGAAGACCGTGATCAACAAACACACAGGTAAGTTGCTTGCCCAGAGCCTTAGAGAGCAGGGCGGCAACCACGCTGGAGTCCACACCCCCGCTTAGGCCGAGAATCACTCGCTGATCGTTTACTTGAGCCTGAACCGCTTGAACCGTCCTGGCAATTGAAGCCTCGGCAGCCTCTTCTATCGCCAAGTCCAACCCGGACGCACCTGAGTCTTTTATCGTCTCCACTACCTATACTCCTTTATTTTGCCCTCTATGAAAAGAACCTCGACTACCTTTGTTTCTCCACGACTTTATCTCTTCTGTTTTTTGCTATTTCACTGGTAATTATCCTTCTGGTATGCTAACATATCGGCAGATGTATTGTGTTGACTTTTAGCAAGGGTGGGGACCATGCACCTCAGGGGACTGACTGTGAGAAAGATGTTATCAGGAGCACTGGCTGCCATGCTCGCAATGAGCATGTTTTTTGCTGCGCCTATGGCCTGGGCATCCGACATCTCCACTCTTGATTTAGAGAATCAAATACCTACCCCGTCTGCGCCTCCTGTTAACGAGGCACCGGTGGCTCCAGAAAACCAAGATCCTTGTGACGTAGCAGATGCTCCTATTGAAGAAGCTCTACCAAGCCTAATGGAAGATGAGACAGCTGTAGATGACTTCATTGTTGATGAAGCTGCTCTTGATGAGGTCTTTGAAGTAGAGACTACAGAGCCCCAAAACGAATTGGAGAGCGCTGTACAAGATACCGATGCTTTAGTCGATTTGGCTGCTGGCACGGTTGACCCTCTTGACGCTGGTGCGGAAGACTTCATGAGCGCTGAATCTGATATCAACGCCAGCAGCAGTGTTCTTGATAGGATTAGAGCCCTCTATGAGCTCGGAAAAGCGCTTGATGAGTTGCTGCGCACCATTCAGTCTGCCTCTGGCCCCAGCGTTGTGTGTGTTGATAGCACCACGCTCTCCGAGGACAACCTTTCTGCTCAGTTTCACGAGGGCGTGTACTACTTAAGGGTTGTCTCTTTAATAAACACTATCAATCAGCTTCTGGTTGAATGCGGTCTTCCCGGTGGGCTCAGCATTTCTGCCCTTCCCATAAGCGTTGCTGGAGGTGTTCCAGAGGGCTTTACTTTTTCTGGCAACACTCTCGTGCTCACTGACACCAGTCTTCTTATTCACAACCCTGATTTAGGCGACGAGCCCGATGCTCAGCATCGCTCTTATCTGTTCACCTTCCACCTGAGCACTGGAACGCCTTACATTGACACGTGGCTGCTGGGTAATGGAGTTTCCTCTCTTGCTGCTGAGACTTTTGTTATCGACTTAAAGCTGATTCACCCCGAAGAGGGAAATGATACCGACAACGGCAACGGCAACGGCAACGGACACGGTCATGGACATGGACATGGACATGGGCACGGCAATGGCCAAGGTAACGGAAACGACCAGGGCAGCGGAAACGGCCAAGGCAACGGCAACGACCAAGGCAACGGCAATGGCCAAGGCAACGGCAACAGCAACGGCAACGGAAATGGCCATGGCAACGGAAACGGTCAAGGTAACGGTCATGGAAATGGCAACAACCCTGGCACCGGCACCGACCCTGGCAGCGACCCCGACCCTGGCACCGGCACCGACCCCGGCACCGGCACTGACCCTGGTGATAATAAGAATCCCGGCGGCGGAACTGATGCCGGCGAGGGATCTGACCCTGGCACCGGCACTGACCCAGACGATAGCACGAAGCAAGGAGACGACTCTACTTCTGATCTTGGTGCCACAAAGGAACCATCCGATGACAGTGAGATTAATATCGCTGCAAGCCCTGACCTATTCACCCCTCCTACTGCTGCAACGAATCCTTTTAATACAAGCAACCCGCTTTTGACAAGCCTGTCGATTGCTCCTGATGAAGCACTGCCCACCCGTGACAATGCCCCCGTGTCTTCAGCAGATTCCGCTATTGAAAGCCCACAGATTCCCATGGCTTACATGATGATTGACGAGCAGGGAAACCTCTTGGCCGCCAACGCCGGCCTGGTTTCGCTTTCAATGGCACTGGCCTTAGCCTCATTGGTATCTTTGCGACAAGGTAGATTTAATAACCAGCGGTTTTCTGACACTGCAGTGCAGCTCAACCATGTTGGTCGCGTTATGGGTGCGGTGAGTGTTGGGCTTGGTGGCCTCAGCGCGACCCTTCTGGTGTTGTCTCAGTATATAGGCACCGAACCATACAATTCCAGCGTGGCATGGACACCCGTCTTAGTTACGGTTGCCGTGGTTCAAATTGCCTGCACCTTAACCCTTTTGCTCAGCACTCTCATGGCGCGTAGACGAGCAGGCAAGCCCCGCTACAGGATACGCTACTGACCTCAGTAGCGCCTCTTCATAATCAGCTTAGAGCCTCCCTTTTATTATCATCGCCCATTGATTGTTATGAGCGCATTGATGTGATTGGGCAACTTTACCAACAACCAAGCCCTTAGAGGGCGCACAGTGTCAACGACAAACAATCCATCATTACAGCCCACTAGTACTCTTGCTCAATGCTGCGTTGTGCAGCAGCGTCACTACTGAGGCTCGCAAACTTGTCTTGCTTGTAGCGAGCCAGAGCCACGGCGGCAATCATTGCAGCGTTGTCGGTACAAGCTATAGGAGGAGGAAAAAGAACCTGGATGCCACAGGGTTCCATAGCCTCTTGATAGGCCTTGCGCAGTGCTTTGTTAGCCGCCACACCCCCTCCTATACAAAAGCTGCGAATGCCTAACTCCTTACAGGCTTTGAGTGCTTTGGAAACCTGCACTTCGATGACCGCCTGTTCAAAAGAAGCAGCAATGTCAGGCAGACTCAGGGTGCCTGCCGCCACCTGCTCTCTGATAACCGTGAGCACCGCTGTCTTTAGGCCGCTGAGAGAAAACTGATAATCACCCGAATGCATAAGGGCACGAGGAAAAGCATATGCCTCGGGATTGCCCTCCGCTGCAAGCTTGGCAATAATGGGACCACCGGGATATCCCAGGCCAAGGGCCTTGGCCACTTTGTCATACGCCTCTCCCACGGCGTCGTCTAGTGTCTCGCCCAGCACCTCATAGCTTCCCCAGTTGCGCACCAAGACCAACAAAGTGTTGCCGCCGCTCAAAAGAGCAATCACAAAGGGAGGCTGAAGAGTGTCTGAGCCAAGATGATAAGAACCTTCTTTTTGCACAAAACGATTAGCATAGATGTGCCCTTCAAGGTGATCCACAACGATGAGAGGAAGGCTCGCAGACCAGCTGAGTCCTTTGGCAAAGGCCATGCCAACCACCAGCGCTCCCACAAGCCCAGGTGCAAAGGTAACTGCAAGAGCGTCCAGGCTTTGCCAGTCGTGCGCTCCCAGTGCCTCGCGAGCTGTAGGGTAGATGGCTTCGGTATGCTTACGCGATGCAATCTCGGGCACAACACCACCAAAGCGTGCGTGGAAATCTGTTTGACTGGCTATGACGTTGCTCAGCAGTCTTCCGTCCCCATCGATGAGAGCCGCGGCAGTTTCGTCACAGGAGCTTTCTATAGCGAGGATAAGCGGAGAGCGCTTTGCAGTGCAATTCATAGTATTTGTGTTGCTTGTGCAATCACCGCTGCCAACCTTGTTTGCATGATTAGCATTGCTTGCGCTTGCAGCAGAGCTTGCTCTGCCATTAGAACCCTCGCTGCCTGCAGAGCCAGCGCTGCCAGCCTTATCGGCATTGTCAGTAGAGCCAGCGTTGCTCAAACTGTCTGCGGGTGTCAAGGTGAACACAGAGGTTCTTGCCGCACTGGATAGCCTGCTGGCCTCTTCAATACTGCCGGTCATAATGAGAGCGTCCTCTCGTTGCCCGGCAGTTTGCTGGGAGCTGCTATTGGGTGGGTAGTATCCCTTACGCCTACCAACCTCCTTGAGGCCCAACTTTTGATACAGTGTCTGCGCCTGAATATTATTAGCTCGAACCTCCAGTGTTATAGAGGTAGCTCCAAGATCTCTGGCGTCTTGCACCAAATACTGTATGAGCTGCTCCCCAATACCCTTACGGCGACACTCCTCCCTGACGACCAGGTCAAGGACATGCAAACAACCATCGATGAGCTGTCCGCCCACAAAGCCTGCCAAGGCGTTGTCGTTATAACAAACCCACCAACTGCGATCTGTCCTGCCTTGAGCAGCAGGAGCCTGGTCTAGCTCCTCTTGGTACATTTCCTCAGTCCAGCATTCGCCAGAAAGAGAGCTTTGACTTTGGGCATAAGCGCTTTGCTCAAGCATCACCATGCTTGCTATGTCATCGCTGGCAGCTGGCCTATACACTGGTTTACCTGTGCGCAAAGGCCAGGCAAACCCTGAGGAAGGAACCTCGGTAAGAGCCCCTTGGCGCAGAGTGCCACCGGCAACAGCCAGCTTCTTGCGCTCGTTTTCTTCTGCATCAGAAAGACGGGTGTAAATGGGGAGTAACGAAGCAATGCTATGAGGCTCCTCGCGCAATTCCCCCTGCTGACCCACGTGCGCTTCAAACGCCTTGAGCAGCCCACTACCTTGAGGATGCCAGTGCGATTCATCCAGCCAGCTAAACGATGAAAAAAGCTCTCCGTATTTATAAAGGGCATCGCCAGCAAGCTGTGGCGAGTCTTGCACGTAACTCTCAAGCCATCTTTGTGCCAGGGTCTCACTCTTTACAACAGTGAGGCAGTCTTGGCGATGCGCACCCTGTTCGTCAAGTAGGTACCTAACTGGATATACTTCGCCGCGCATGGCATCAGAAAGCACTGCCAGGTGTCCTCTGACACCCGACATCCAAGCCTGCCATGCTTGTGCGTCTGGGGTCACAACGCCAAAGAGAGCAAGCTCCAATCCAGCAGCTATGCCTTTGGCTGTTGCAACAGCTATACGCACGCCGGTAAAAGAGCCCGGCCCTCTGCCGCAGACGATACCGACGAGGTCTTTTTTGTTAACGCCGCCCTGAGAAAACAGCGCTTCAATGGCAGGCACCAGCCTCACATTGGCCTCGCGCCGCGCCATAAGGTCTCCAGAAGCCAGGGGCGTTATGCCAAGAGGGGAGAGCTCCCCAACCGCCAAAGCGATGGCATCGCTGGCAGTATCAAAGGCAAGAATCAACTGCTGCTTAGTCACTCAGATACATCCTCGTTTCGGCGGTTACAAACCGCGACAACTGCACTAAAGATGACTCTCCCTCGCAGCTTAGCTCAACACGTCGTTCATGGGGGTGGTCTTGGTCTACCGTAAGGGTAACTTGGATAAAGTCCCGTGGCAGATGAGCTGCAAACTTGCTTCCCCACTCAACCACACTCACCGCATCTTGTTGCTCTAAAAGGCCAAAGTAGTCTAGATCCTCCAGCTGATCAGGGTCTTCCAGCCGATACAAATCAAAGTGCCTTAGAAGAGAAGGCAGACCCCTCGTTAAGGGGTACTCAAGCACCAGGTTAAAGGTAGGGCTCGTAACAGGACAGTTTACGCCAAGCGCCTCCGCAATTCCTTGCGCAAGCCTGGTTTTGCCAGCTCCCAGGTCTCCGTCAATCAAGACAACTGAGCCGCCCTGCAAACAGGAGCCAAGACGCCTTCCAAGGGCAGTGGTTTCTTCCTCGCTCAGAGTTATTTCATAATAGCTCATGTCCTGCTCCCTAATTCTTCGTGACGCTTTTCGAGGAGCAGCTTGAGTAATGCAAAGTCATGCTCAAGCAAAGGACGCTTTGTGCGATCGTAGATGGCTGCAGCAGGGTGAAAAATTGGCAGCACGCTATAGCGACCAGTAAGATGCACGCGACCACGCAGGTGCGAGATGCCGGTATCGGTCTTGAGGATGAATTGAGAGGAAAAACGCCCCAGCGTTACCAAGATAAGAGGCTCTATTGCGCGCACCTGCTTGCGTAAGAAGGGTGTACACGCTTCGATTTGATGTGGCAGCGGGTCGGCGTTTTGCGGTGGTCGGCACTTGAGAATATTGGCAATGTAGACATCTTTTCGCTCCAGTCCAGCAAGCGCCAGTAACTCGTTAAGATACTTGCCTGCTGCACCTATGAAAGGCTCGGCTCCCAGATCTTCTTTGCAACCAGGCGCCTCACCTATTAACATGACCTCAGCCTTGGGGTTGCCTACTCCAAAAACGATAGTCGTGCGCGTTTCGCAGAGCTCACACCGTCTACATTCGCCCAGGTCTTCTTGTACTTCTTCCAGAGCCCTTGCCATTTACCTTGCCTTTCTCTTAACAGTATTGTATACGAAGCTTGCGAGCATGGCTTGAGACATAAAAAGCGGTGCACCTGTTAGGGGAACAGGTGCACCAGTACTGGGGTAGAGGCTTTCGTCTGCCAAGGGAAACAGGCGAGCCTCTTGAGAATTGCCGAGAGCATGTTGAGTTACTCACGACAGCGATAATGGCGTTTCTTACTACATGTTACTACCTTTCGTGGTAATCAAGTGGGTGTGACAAACCATTTCTTCGTCAATAATCAGCTGGTGTTGCGCTATCCACTTGCTCATGGCGCTGCCCTAACCATCTCTAACCCACATTGTTGCTAAACCCATCGGTATTATGCCACGCATTGAGCGAAATAGTGGATACTCCACAAAATCTCCACACTTCGTCCCTCGAGTGGCAGGAAGAGGAAAGGAACGCGACAGGAAGATGCCCTCACGGGACTCAAGTCCCTGAACCACGAATAAACTTGGCAACTGGTACGCGTGGTCTTATAGGATTTGGATAAACTGTACAAACAGGAAACGATTTCTGCATCATACGTGTGGTGTCTGGTGCACTCATGCTCGAACAGCTTGTAATAATGCAACCAAGTCTATTTATGAGAAAGTGTCTCACAAATTGAGTAGCTATCATTTCGCTTTTGCCCACTTTAGATTGCTGCTCTCTGATTCCTTTTCCTTTAGAACAAGTCTGAGTGGCTGCCTGTGCGCACGGCTGTGAGAAAGAGTCCATCGCCACTTTTGAGATATATCAGCAGCCAGTCGGGCTCAATATGGCATTCTCTGTGGCCGCTGTATTCGCCTGAAAGCATATGGTCAAGGTGCTTGGCTGGCAACTCTTCATCTTTGAGCAGGTTTTTGATTATTTCGTCTAGCTTGGAGGTATTCAGCCCGCGCTTTTTTGCACGCGCTGCATCCTTCTTAAATTTGCTGGTGATTATCAGCTTACGCATCATCACTGCCGTCTAGTATCGTGGCCCACATATCTTCTGTTGAGTCAAAAGGCCCCAAAAGGTTCTGACCACTGGCAGCGTCGCGCATAGCAATGAGGGTCTCGTCATTGAAGCCATAAGGATTTGCTGAGTCAAAAGGAAACCCACCGCGTTTATTGAACGCTGCAACAAACATTCTTATGGCGTTTGAAGGAGTGGTTCCAATGTTTTCAGCAATTCTTAGAAACTCCTGCTTTTCTTCGGGCCTTAGCTTTGCTGTTATCGGACTCATTGTGGCTCCCATTGCTACCTCCTGATTGTGTATTACTTAGTACGCCCAAGTATACTACAGTAAGCACTACAGTGGAGCTCTGACTTCATGCTTCTGCCGCGCTTCTGATTTCACACTTCTACTCGCTGGCTTTTTGTTTGGGGGCACCGAGCAGCTCTATCAGAGTAGCGCAATACACAGATTCCTTTGTTTTTGCAGACTCGTACTGGTACGCGTGGTCTTATAGGATTTGGATGTTCAGTACATACACGATTCGGTTTTCGCATCAGCCGTATGGTGTCTGCAAAACTAGAATTCTTTCGAGTCTGTATCGTCGATGAAAAAATCTATTTGTTTAGTCGGCTCGCCAGTCGGCATCAACTTTCGACGTTCCAGGCGCTCTTGAGCCTCAATTAGCAGCTCAGTAATCTTAGCCTCAAATATGTCTTTTGCTGGCAGGTGCGTCCAGTACTCTGCAACAGCTATGCCCGCCTTATCCATCTCTAATAATTCAATCTTCTCGCGACTGGCAGTTGCGCAAAGAATTATGCCAATTGGAGCTTCTTCTTCGGGTTGCCGTTCAAACTTGTCGAGCCATTTTAGGTAGAGTTCCATCTGGCCTTTATATTCAGCCTTAAACTTGCCGATCTTCAGCTCAACAGCCACCAACCTTTTTAATACTCGATGGTAGAACAACAAGTCTAAGACTATATCCTCACCGTCAATTATCATTCGCTTTTGCCGAGCGACAAACGTAATACCGTGACCAAATTCCAGAATGAACGCCTCAAGACCAGTGAGTATCGCTTTCTCTAAATCGGCTTCCAAAAAGTTCTCTCTCAACCCAAGGATGTCAAGTAGATAGGGATCCTTGAAAACGTTGAATGGGACCGCAGAGAGTTCAGAAAAGTGTGAGTTTGCTATCTCCTGTCGCTCGTATGCTTTGCGGGCAATTGCCTTGCGCAAGTCTCTGACCCCCAAATTTAGCTCTGCTGCATCCCTAGCATAATAGAGGCGTGCTCCATCACTTTTTACCGGCAGTAATTCAATGAAGTGTGACCAACTCAATTGTGTCGACAGCGTCGTCACAATCTGCTTGTCAGAAAACTCTCGTGAGAATTGCATCATGCGTCTGAGATTTACTGTGTGGTAGCGGGCACGTGCTGGTCGGGTTGACGATAAAGGATCTTGGCATAGTTGCAAGTAAATTAAACGACACTGCACCGCCCGCATGACATTTTGTATAGATTAAGGTGGAATTGGTAGAGTGGTCAAGAGGCTCCTTGAAAGTCTGTATAGATTATTAACAATCAGTGGCAAACTTATCATCTATCGAAATGTTACACTAGCTTCGCTCTTGGTTGATTGTTTATGTGAAGAGGAGAGTCCAATGAGCCGAAATGAAGGATGCTCGTCGAAGACTGAACTGCCAAGTTCAGTAGAACGATTCCTTACGTACGTTGCTATGCAGTCAGCTATGTATGACAATTGTCTGAACTACCGAGAGAGTGACAGAATCAAAGCTGACATGATGAATTGTCCAAGCAGGTGGAGAGGGCTTACAGCTGATCAGATTCGAGCTGGCTGCCTTGTGCTTGGAATGACAGAAGAAGATGCGGATCAAATTGCTTATTTCCGCCAGAGGGTTATTGACGGACATAAACTTAGACCAAAGTATTACAAGGATTTCATTTTCGAGAACAAATGCGTAAGCGAATATGTTCCTGAACCAATCAAAGCAAGTAGAGATTGGTAGCTTACCGCCTGGCATCGGCAAATTGTGCAGACGGTACTTGCACAATTTAACAGCAACTACGAATTGCACTGAGCAGACAATCGGGCTCAGCACCTAATGGAACTCTAGGCCAACTAGGTAACGGTAGATGCGAATTATGCTCTCTTCGATAAGCAGGGACAGTATTTCAGTTAAGCAAACGCGTTTAATACAATGAGAGCTATTGGCAATAATCTTCCATTAGCGCTTCATGGGAATTATAGCAGGATGAAATAGTGCTATCCTCTTTGGGCGAAGATATCACTAAATTCCAAATTAATCGTATGATTTCACTTCCATTACGACATTTCCCTGCTTACCTCATTGCGAGCTCGGGCATTATCTGAATTATCTTCCCGTCTAGTACCTTGCCATTAGCTTTCTTGTTGCGCTTCACACCATCTGAGCCCCAGGTGCCCCATTGCTTGAAGAAGAAAGCCGTGCCCTGCTCATTAGCCTGCTCATGGATTGAGCGCACCCATTCGGGTTTCATGGGTCGCGCTTGGACTCCACTTTCACCGCCGACTATTACCCAATCGATATTGGTCAAGTCGAGCCTCCCGAGCTCTCCAACCAAAGGTTCGCATGACAAGAAGCGAATAGAAGCTGGTAGTTCACGAAGTAAATCTATGCGAGATTTTTCAGTAGACGATTCAACTGTCACGCCAAGCCAAACGTTTTTGGGAATACTCGTTTGTGCGAAATACTTTGCCATTCTTTCGGTGCGCTTGGTAAGGATTTGAAAGCGGTGGTGTGAAGCCTCCTGAATTGTCCCCATTACCTTGTCAATAAAGCTAAGCGGCACTGCATCATGAAAGAGGTCGGACATTGAACAAACAAACACTACGTGTGACTTTTTCCATACTTTGGGCTCGTCTAGTGTGCACTCATGCACTGTAGGCAAAAACCCATTGACGTATTTCCTAACTCCCATAGCCTTTAACCTTCGAGTCATTGTCTCAGCATAGCAATGGGCGCAGCCAGTCGACACCTTTGTGCAGCCTGTAACTGGGTTCCATGTTTTATCAGTCTACTCAATTTTTGATTTTAAGGCCATGTCATTCACCACCCATATTTTTTAAGATATGCCCTGCGATTCTAGGGGATAACTGACGAGCTTTCTCGTTAGGGTTACTCCCAGCAAAGCACAGAAGAAACATCGGCGAATTGGTCGAGTTTTTTAACACCAGTGGGTTTGGTGCAACGGTATGAAACGTTTGTTCTAGCCTGCTCTTAATGAAAGCTTCTAGACCATCGGGTATTTTCTCAAGACTGTCGTTATCAAAGAGAGACATTTGCGACGGCTGCTGGTAAATCCGCTGCTTCCAGTCAGGCGTGCCAAAGATTCTAGTGAGATTTGCTTCCCACGCTGGCGGGACTTTGCCGTCGTTAGGAAGGTTTCTTGTTACAGCAGAAAGAGGAAACAGGTACCAAACATCAAAAGCTTGGGTTTTACTAATCTTTTCCAAGCTTGCCCATGACAAATCCATTGCGCATGGATCGAGAAAGATTACTCCCCGCCACTGTCTTGATAGCCACGGCGCATTTTCAATACCATCTAGAAGCTCGTTGCAATCACCGTTTTTAGTTGTTATATTTTTGAGCTTATCTGGATAGTCTGCCGAAATTCTTTCGAGTAGCGCTAAATGATAGCTCCTGTTCTTCTCAAAGAAAAAATAGCGATCGAAAGGATACCTCAATGCACGAAGAGCTGAGCCATCTATTACCCGATCATTCTTAAGCAGTACATTGCCAGACCCAGAAAAGGCGTCAATGTAGCAAAGCCTAAATGACTGATTCTTCAATGCTGTTGTATAGGCGGACAGATACTTCTCCACAACATCAAGCTTCTGCTCAGTCCAAAAATCTCCAAATGTTTGCTGTTCAATCATTGTTCCTCTTCAGTACTGCTAGCTCTTATGGTCAAGGCTGAAACATTTATTTTAGTAATGCTGATACCAAAAGAACATATGTTCTAGTATAACACATTGGGACAGTCACTATTAATTACTGCGTCATAAGAATTGACACTATCTTACACGATGACTAGAAATTAGTGACACTATACATTGCCACGGAATGTGGGATCGAATGATTCCAGACCTGCGTCTTTTGTTGGATTCCGCTCGTGCTGCATCTGCGGCCTTCTGCACAATCGCACTGTCCTCGCCCAGTGCTTCTGCCATCCATAAAAGAGCACCCGGACATTGTAGGCGTTGATAGGCCAGTTTTGCGCTTTGGTTTGGTTTCTGTCTGGTAAATTGCCCTGACCCTTTAGAGTTCTGATTGGAAAGCCAGCCAATCATATGCTCTTTTTGGTTAGTCCACCATACACCGTTCTCTTGACCGCAATCCCTGTCGTACTGGTCAGAAATTGGGAGATGAGCTTTAAGTTTCTTGAGCACTTTCACGAACTCTTGAACTTCACAATCACCAGAATCTAGCAATTCGCTCATTCTGTTTCGCCTGTTAAGCAAGGGCTTCATCACTGTCCGTCCTTTCTAGTAGAACGTTCTTTAAATAACCACTAGAATGTACTGCAATGTGCTATACTATTCCCAACCGACAGGAAGGGAAATGCTATGGCGAGGACAAGAGCAAGGCAGATTGTATTGGATTACGAG
>WQXH01000024.1 GCA_009784945.1 Coriobacteriia bacterium
AATTAAGGTTCCGCCGCTTGTCTTGATAGGGTCGCGCTTCGCGCAACGATGCTACTGAAAGACTTAGTGCAACTGCCCCTTGCGCTGACCATTTCAGAATTGCACTGCAGTTTTCAATTGGCTGCTGGAATAAAAGTTGGGGTGCCCAACTTTTATTCCAGCTAACTTAGTGAGATTTTGTGCTACCATTTTTGGTTGGCAAAATGGCAGACCGAAAACAAGTAGTGTAATAGTATGACCATGCAGGAACAGAAAAAGCTACAGAGGGCTGAAACCAAACTTAAGGCTGAGGGTGCGCCCGCCGGTCTTACTGCGGCTGTAGAAACGTTCAAAAGAAAGCTCAATGCCTCTCAACAAAAGAACTGGACTTTCTTGCTCTTGTTAGTGCCAAGCTTTGTTGGGATGACAGTGTTATTCCTATTGCCCTTGCTTGATGTGGTTCGACGTTCATTTACTTTATCCATGACATCTGATTGGGTGGGGCTTTCCAATTACCAAAATGTCATCAACAATCAAGCCTTTCAGTTGGCAGCTACAAACACGTCCCTCTTTGTCCTAACAGCCATCCCTCTTTTGGTGGCATCGTCATTGTTGATAGCTCTTTTCATTAGCAAGCAACGACTATTCAAAGATATCTATAAGGCAGGTTTTCTCATACCTTTAGTTATACCTGTTGCTGCTGTAGCACTCATCTGGCAGTTGCTCTTTGATTACAGCGGCTTGCTCAATGGCATGCTTACCAGCCTCAGCTTACCTGCTCAAAATTGGCTTAACAGCTCGCTGGCGTTTTGGGTGCTGGTTGGTGGGTACCTATGGAGAAATCTGGGTTTTTGTACTATTCTCTGGCTGGCTGCACTCAGTGGAATCTCGCCAAGCTTATATGAAGCTGCAAGAATAGATGGCGCAGGGCGCTGGGAGGTATTTAGACGCATCACGCTACCGATGGTTTTGCCTGCATGCTTTACTGTTGTGGTGTTAGCGATAATTAACTCCTTCAAAATCTACCGCGAAGCCTTTTTGGTTGCTGGTAGCTACCCGCATGAGTCTATGTACACCATCCAGCACCTTTTTAATAATTGGTTTGCCTCGCTGAGCTTTGACAAGATATCAGCAGCAGCCACCTTGGTAAGCATCATCATGCTCGCCCTTGTGCTACTGCTCTATCGTGCCTGGGGCTTAAGAGAAGAGCGCTTGCGATGAGTTATAAGGAAAACAAAGCTCAAAGTATCTTTAGAGCAAAGAGCACTGGTTTACCCAAGGAATTTGCAGGCTCGCTGACGCGCCTGGTCTTACCCCTTTTTATGGGAGCCCTGGTATTTCTTTTTTGCTATCCGCTTATCTTCATCGTATCGGGCTCCTTCATGAGCGAGCTAGAGCTTAACCACCACCTGGCGGGAATGACTTCAGCGTCCGAAAGCTACGCTCAGCTGCCGCCCGTCCCCCTGTATCCCACGCTGGAGTCTTTCATAAGGCTTTTAGTGGATACGCCGGCGTTTTATCCTCTTTTCTGGAACTCGGTTGGTGTAGTAATAGCAGTGCTTGTGGGCCAGGCTCTCATAGCAATACCAGCCTCATGGGTCTTTGCTCGCTATGAGTTTCCTTTAAGGCGCACATTGTTTTTCATCTATATCGTTGCCATGATGATGCCGTTTCAGGTTATGATGCTGCCCCAGTATTTGATACTCAGCTCCTTTGGCCTCCTTGACACCTTGTTTGCCATCATCGTACCAGGAATATTTTCTGCCTTTCCTGTGTTTGTGTTAACGCATTTCTTTAGAACTATTCCGCAAAATGTAATAGATGCTGCCTACTTAGATGGCGCGGGCACACTCGCTGTGCTCTTTCGCGTGGGCATTCCTCTGGCAAAGCCAGGCATCTTTGCTATACTATTTTTAGGCTTCATTGAATATTGGAATGTGATAGAGCAGCCCCTCGTATTTATACGCGAAAAAACTGCTTGGCCACTCTCTTTGTTTTTGCCAAGCGCGGGGCTTGAGCAGGCATCCCTTGCTTTTGTAGCCGCTTTTGTCTCGTGTATACCCGCAATCTTTGCTTTTGTGTGGGGCAGGAAATATCTTGAACAGGGAATATCCTCTATGGCAAAAGGCCAGACTTGATTAGGTAGGACACATGAAAATGCAGGGCGCACATACCAAGAAGTATCTTATAGCGGTCGTAGGCTTTTTTGCTGTCATATTGATGCTTACGGTGTTGTCGCGCTCTCTTGCGAGCTTTGCAGTGGTGGAAGTTAAGACAGCAACCCCCTCAAGACAAACCATAAGCGAGCGTTTGCATGCCACGGGCACAGCCCAACAACGCCAAGAAATTGCTATCGGCACCGAGTCAGAACAGATTATCGAGAGCATCTATGTGGACACAGGAGATTATGTGGCAGCCCAAGAGCCTTTGTTTAAGGTGCGCTTAGATGAGCTGGCTCAAAAGATCACACAGCTTGAAGAAGACCGCCACCTTGTGCAATTGCGCATTGGTCTCTTGTCAAAACAAATAGAGGAAGCAAAAGCTGCTGCGTTAAATCCGCCCAGTCCCCCTAATCCCCCTAATTCACCTAATCCTCCTGATACTATTCCAAGCGAAGACAGTAATAGAGGGCAAGACCCTCCGCCTGATCAAAGTGCTCCAACTGAAGAAGGCGATGAGCCAAACCTTCAAGCAATGCAAGCAGGAGCAGCCGCTGTAAATCTTCCCAACAATGCTATGAACGGAGGCAGCAATAACGTGCAAAGCCCTCAGCCTGGCCCAGGTGTTCCAACTGCGGATACCGATGAGCTGGGTTTTCAGTTAAGCAGTGCAACCATAGAGCGCAACAGACTGGATAGGACTCTTGCGGGTTTATATGCCTTGCGCGAGGCAGGAGGAATCGTGCGTGCACCTGCCAGTGGCACGATTAGCGAGGTGCTGGCAAGAGTGGGCGACATGACCATGCAAGGTGCAGTCGTGCGCATAACAGATGGCTCGGCTGGCATGAAGCTGGTGTTTTCTGTGAGCAGCGAAGCAGCAGTTCACTTTGGGTCAAATGTGGCATTTGCTGTTATCAATGGAGCCACCAAAGAGACCATAGAAGGTGTGGAGCTGGCCTCTATTGCACAAAATCCTCTTTCTCCCACACTGATGGACATTACCTTGCATCTGCCAGAAAAGAGTGCTGCCCTCGGCGCTACTCTTGAGGTGAGCATGACCATTTCGAGCGAGACTTATGACACATGCATACCTCTCAGCGCACTGCATCAGTCATCGGGCGCACAGTATTACGTCTTTGTCTTGGACGAAGAGCGTACTGTGCTGGGAACCGAGCTGGTAGCGCGTATGGTGCACGTTAATGTGGCAGCTACGGACAATCGATGGGCAGCCGTAGATGGCTTAGGCGGTGGGCAAAAGGTGATCGTTGAGTCAGCCAAGATGCTTGCCGATACAGATCGCGTATTAGTAAACTGATGGCTATCGTGCACACAAAAAGTGAGCAGCTTGCCAAGGGACTGGCTCCTGACACTCCTCAGGTTTCCACTCGGCCTCTGGGAGGTAAGGAGTTTACAAGAAGGACTCTTGTGCTTGGCATGCTCATAGCTCTTGCGGTTGCAGGCTTGGCGGCAGCGCTTGCCAGTGCTCAAAACGCCAGCCAACTGGCAGAAACTGACCATGCTCTTACTTTTGCTTTACGAGGAGGATCTTTAGACGAAGACAAAACACAGCAGGTTTTGGAATCGAGCAAGCATGTTGAAGACGTACCCAGTTATGTGCTGTGGGAACAAAGAAACTTAGAGTATGTACACAATAATCTGCTCAACCGCGGCGCAGAGGTAAATGTTTTACTTGCAGAAGGTAACGTGGGTCTTCTCTTTGCAGGCGCATCCTTGCCACAAGGAGAAAGCCTGCTGGCAATAGCTGCTGGAGCCTCATCTGCTATTGCTGCAAGGGACACAACATCTACGCCATCTGTGGCAATAAAAGAAGGCGCAGGGCGCTACTGCATCATTGATACAAAGACTGCCCTGGCTCTTTTTGGAGATGTGGATGTTTTTGGCCTGAGCATATATTACGGAGAGGAAGACTTTACGGTTGCCGCTGTGGTTACCAGCGCACGCCCATTTTTTCTCATACGCCCCACCAAAGACACTGGGGTGGCCTTTGACATGGTAACTGTCTCAAACTTGTCTGCTCAAAGTCTCAATACCTTGAGCATGGTCTTGCTCTCTCGGCTCGGCCTGAGTGGCGAGCTGTTGGACTACACGTTGTTAAGAGATATTGCCTCTATCTTGTGCTGGCTGCCCCTCTTGCTACTTGGCAGCATCTACTTGATATTCTTGTTGCTTCAAGGATTTTCAAGAAAAAACACCTCGCGCCAACAAGTAATCTTTATGGTTGGATTTTTAGTGGGCTTTTTGGCGTTGTGCTACTTTGCTACGCAAAAAGTGCCTATACCCCGCGAGTTGATACCTTCTAAGATTTCTGACTTTAGCCTCTGGCAGCAGATATTCAGCCAAAAGGGAGCAGCGCTTGGCTTTCTTATTGACGCACCTATTTATGTGCCTCAGGCGCACTATTATGGCAGCTTCTTTTTAGCGATAGCCTTGTGTGCGCTCTCCCTTGCTTTATTCCTGGGAGCAGTGTGGCTTTTAGCGCAATTGCGTATTGAGAGCTTTATGTTTGCGCGCATAAGAGAGCAAAGAAAACTACTTGCAGAAAGTCTGAGCGCATTGCGCCGTCCTCGCCTTAAGAACTCCTCACTGATTCCTGTCAACAGCTTGCTTGACGAGCCTTTAGGCAGGCGCTCATGACACAGCTCGAACTTATAGGTATCTCCAAGTGCTTTCCTGGTAATGTCCAGGCAGTTGACGGCTTTGACCTTGCGGTGCATGAGGGCGACTTTGTTGTTTTGGTTGGGCCTTCTGGCTGCGGAAAAACTACAGCGCTTCGCATGATTGCAGGACTTGAAGACATTGATGAAGGTAGGCTTTTCATCGATGGTCAAGAGGTTACTCATGCCTCACCTAAAGAGCGCGGCATTGCCATGATTTTTCAAGACTATGCTCTCTATCCGCACCTGACGGTATATGAAAACATAGCCTTTCCTTTGCGCATGCACCGTTTTCCTAAGACGCATATCAAAGGGATGGTAGAAGAGATTGCCCACAGTTTGCACATCCATGAAGTGTTAGGTCGCAAGCCAAACGCCCTCTCTGGTGGCCAGCGCCAGCGCGTGGCAATTGCACGTGCTTTGGTACGCAAGCCCAAACTCTGCCTGATGGATGAACCCTTTTCTAACTTGGATGCACAATTGCGCGTGCAAATGCGAGATGAACTTGCTCGTATACATCGCGAGCATAACATGACCACCATATTTGTTACACATGACCAGGTAGAGGCCATGGCCTTGGGCACGCATATTGTAGTCATGAAAGATGGAGTCGTTCAACAAATTGGCTCCCCAAGGCAGCTGTACCACAATCCAGAAAACCTTTTTGTGGCATGCTTTTTTGGAATGCCAGCCATGAATACTTTGCCTGCGACTCTGAGTTATCAAGAGGGCAGCTGGAGTGCGCATATGAACTTTGATAGCGTAAATGGCGCTGAGGCTACAGGTTATGCGCTAGCACTTGACCAGGAACGCTGCCTGGCCTTGAGCTCCGAACACAATGGAGCCCAGGTAGTACTCGGCATACGCCCAGAGCACATTAAGGTAGCCACAAAACAAGACGGCAGCTTTCCTTCTCTCGTTGCCACGATTGAGCGCGTTGAGGAGTTTGGTTCGGAAAGCTTCCTCTATGCCTTGTGCAACGACACACCGCTTATTATTCGTGTGCCGCCCACTACGCAGTTTAGTGCAGGAAACTTTGCACTCTTCTCTTTTGATTCAAAGAAATGTCATCTTTTTGACGCGGAAACTGGCGTGAGTGTGCTGCATGCTATGTAATACTGGACTAGCTTAAGGGGGATACGCGTGATAAAGAGAAGACCCTGCGTTGAGCAGCACGACCTAAAGGACTGCGGTCCTGCCTGCCTTGCTTCTATTAGCCAATTCTACGGCAAGCGAGTTTCGCTCGCACATCTGCGCGAAGTTACCAAAACAGATGCAGATGGCACCAATCTCTATGGCTTGATTGAGGGAGCCCACGCACTGGGCTTTGAGGCAGAGGCCTTAGGCGGCAGCTTTGAAGAAATGCTGGAGGGAGTAGAGAGTGGAGAGGTGGCCCTTCCTTGCATAGTGCATACCGTGACCGAGGAGTACCTTCAGCACTTTGTCGTAGTGTATGCTCTGAGCAAAACGCATGCAGTTATTGCCGATCCTGCAAAAGGAAAGGAGAGAGTACGCCTTGAAAGCCTCAAGGAGCGCTGGACTGGACACATTATTGCGCTTGAGCCTTCAAAGGCGTTTGAAAAAGGAAGAACTTCTCCCTCGCTTCTGACCTTTTTTCGTGAGCTCGTCTCTCAGCAAAAGGGGCTGGCTGCATCCATACTTGTCTGCACGTTTCTGCTTGCTTTTGCCGGCATAGCCACCGCCTTTGTGTTCCAAATCATCATTGATAATATTCTTGGTATGGCAGAGGTTTTGATTCTTGATGAGCTCATGCACCGCCTTGCCTTGGTATGCCTTGCTACCATTGGGCTATATGTTTTTGGAGCTTTTCTGAGAGTTGTTCGCGGTTATGTGCTGGCGCATTTTACAAAAAGGCTCGATGTTGCCATTGTGCTGCGTTGTTACAATCATACGGTGGACTTGCCCTTTGAGTTTTTTGGCACAAGGAAGACGGGTGAGATTCTCGCACGCTTTTCTGATGCGCAGACGATCAGAGACATGCTTTCAAGTGCCACCTTTAGCGTTGTGGTTGATGGCTTTACGGTCATATTTGGGGCAATCATCATATGGATGATCTCTCCTCAGCTTGCAGTCATAGCCTTTACCATTGCAGTGATTTACATAGCGATTGCCCTTCTTTACAAAAGAAGAATCAGAAGAATCAACCAGATGGCTATGGAAAACAGCGCGCAGACGATGGCTTATTTCAAAGAGTCAGTCGATGGCATAGAAACTATCAAAGCGCTGAATATGGAAGACAGTGCAAGAAAAAAGACAGATTCTTTATTCCAGCGTCTGATTGCCACGGTCTTCAAGCAAAGTGTCATGTACAACAACCTGGGTGTGATTATTGGGGTTATCTCTTCTGTGGGCACGGTGTTGATACTCTGGCTCGGAGTACAGGGGATATTCCAGGGCGTGTTAACGCTGGGGGCTCTCATTACCTTTAATGCCTTGCTCGGCTACTTTCTCACCCCGCTCGGTAACCTCATTGATTTGCAACCGCAGTTGCAGGCAGCAGGAGTTGCTGCAAACAGGCTCAATGATATTTTGCTTGCAGAGGCAGAAGATAAACAAACAGGGCTCTGCGGCACTGACCTTAAGGGCGACATCATTGCCAAAGACGTAAGCTTTAGGTACGGCAATAGAGACCTTGTGCTCAAGGATGTATCCTTTACAATAGAACAAGGGCAAAAGGTGGCAATCGTAGGTGAGAGTGGCTCGGGTAAGACCACCTTGATGAAGCTGCTTCTCATGTTTTATGAAGCAGAGTCTGGCTCAATACTGATGAGCGGAAATGAGCTCAGCGCCATTAACAAGACTTTTTTGAGAAGGCGCGTATCCTATCTCACCCAGAATATCTTTCTTTTTTCTGACTCGATAAAAAACAACATCCTCTACGGCTCTGATGCTGATGCCATCAGTGAAGAAGAGCTTGAAAGAGTATGTAAGCTTTGCAGAGTGGATGAGTTTGTCATGCGCCTGCCACTGGGGCTTGAGACAAGGCTTGAAGAAAATGGAGCAAACCTCTCTGGTGGACAAAAACAAAGAATCGCCCTGGCGCGTGCCCTCTTAAGAAAGCCAGACATTTTGGTCTTGGATGAAGCTATGAGCAACCTGGACAGTATCACCGAGCGCGCATTGTCAAATATGATTTCGACCTTTGATACAAGCATGACCTGTATCATTATTGCCCATCGCTTAAGCACGATTGTCCAGTGCCAAAAGATACTGGTCATGGATCAAGGCCAAATCATCGAAACCGGCACCCATGAAGAGCTCATGCAAAAGCGCGGAAAGTACCATTCGTTTTGGGAAAGCCACGGAGAGTAACTGACTCACTCTACGAGGGACAGAGAGAAGTTGACAGGGCTGTAACATAAGCCCTTTTGTTAGGGCATAAAGGGTATGCTGTGAGTGTTTGTTAAACTGTATACCACTAAACAGTAACAGTGTGAGAATGTGGCGTGTTGCACCAGACGTGTCATGCGGAGGAGCGCTGGTGTAGACCACGATACCTGCAGCACCGCCCTGTAGCAAGAAGTAGGGGTTAGGAATGTTAGAACTAAAGAATCTGGTAAAGAGCTATACGACTGCGGGCTTTACTCAAAGGGCGTTAGACGACGTCTCGGTAACGCTTCGCGATAATGAGTTTTTGGCAGTGCTTGGGCCAAGCGGCTCTGGTAAGACCACCTTGCTCAATATCATAGGCGGGTTAGATCAGTATGACTCGGGAGACCTGGTCATTGATGATATCTCTACCAAGGAGTATAAAGACCGCGACTGGGACACTTACCGCAACAATCGCATTGGTTTTGTCTTTCAAAGCTACAATCTTATTCCGCACCAGAGCGTGCTCTCCAATGTTGAGCTGGCGCTTACCCTTTCTGGTGTATCTAAGTCTGAGCGGCGCGAGCGTGCTCGCGCGGCACTCACCGAGGTGGGTCTTGAAGACCACATGCTTAAGAAACCCAGCCAGCTTTCTGGTGGTCAGATGCAGCGTGTTGCCATTGCACGCGCCCTCATTAACGACCCCGAGATTTTGCTGGCCGACGAGCCTACCGGCGCCCTGGATTCCAAGACCTCGATACAGATATTGGATTTGCTCAAGAGGATTGCAACGGATCGCCTGGTGGTCATGGTTACTCACAACCCCGAGCTTGCAGACAAGTACGCAAATCGCATAATTAAGCTCTCCGACGGCAAAATTGTCGGAGACTCCAATCCGGTTGAAAGCGAAGAGCCCGCGCATGAGGCACGTGCCTCGCGCAAGGCCAAGATGAGCTTCCTTACCGCCATCTCGCTTTCGTTTAGTAATTTGATGACCAAGAAGGGTCGCACCCTCATGATGGCCTTTGCTGGTTCCATTGGCATTATTGGCATCGCGGGTATTCTCGCGCTCTCAAATGGAGTCAATAACTATATTAAGACGGTGGAAGAGGAGACCCTCTCAATATATCCGTTGGTAATAACCTCTACTGGCTTTGACATGACCTCGCTGCTTTTGGGTAGCTCGGGTAGCTCTTCTGATTCTGATGACGAGAGCGGTACATCAACCGCTGGCAGCGAGATTGAAGACCTCATGGGACCAGGCAGAGACGATGATTTGGTAGAAGAGGGGATGATAAGAGAGACCCAACTGGTTTCTTCGATGTTTGATACCGTGCAGATGAATGACTTGGCTGCGCTCAAGAAATACTTTGAGAGCCCCGAGAGCGAGATAGGCAACTACGTCAATACCATTCAGTACGAGTATGACGTGACTCCTCAGATCTTCCTTCCCCAAATTGAGCCTGAGGTTCATCAGGTGCACCCCGACACCAGCTTTACGGCGCTGGGCATGGGCTCTGGCCTTACGAGTAGCTCCATTATGAGCATGGGCATGACCACGGACGTTTTTTACGAGCTCATGAGCGACTTTGACATATACAGCGACCAGTACGAGGTCTTAGTGGGAGACTGGCCAACGGAGGCTGACGAGCTTGTATTGGTCTTAGGCAGCAGTCACAGAATCAGTGACTATCTATTGTATGCGATGGGTCTAAGGGACTATCGCGAGCTTAATCGCATGGTGGAAGCTTTCATTAATGAGGAGGCGCTGGATGCCTCGAGCGACAGACTCACTTTTTCGTATGCCGACATTATGGAGAGAGAGTTCAGGTTGGTGTATAACTCCGACTTCTTTACCTTTGATGACAACTATGATGTATGGGTTGATAGAAGGGATGATGCTGACTTCACTAAAAAACTGGTAGAAGACGGCAAGACCTTGCGCATTTCGGGCATCGTAGCAGCCATAGATCACTCCCAAAGCATGGTATTGATGCCGGGCTTGTATTATACCCAGGAGCTTATAAAGGGCATCGTTACCCACTCCAAGAATAGCGCAGTAACCAAGTATCAGCTTGCCAATCCTGCCCTCAACATCTTTACCAATTTAACCTTTGTTGAAGAGGCAAACGAAAGCTCCTCAAGAGAATTTGACATGGGCAATCTCTTCTCTCTTGACGAAGAAGTGCTTTCTGATGCGTTTGCTGTAGACACCTCTGGCCTTAATGCAATGAACTTTGGTGGCATACTGGATCCTAACGCGGTCATGTCGGCAGCGCCGCCTATGGACGTAGGCAGTGCCTTTGTGGGCTTGGGAGTCAACAGTATTTCGCCTCAAATGCAAAACGCAATGCTCAATGTTTCTTACTCGGTGATAACGACCATCATGCCCATGTACGCGGCTTGGTCTGCTACCGAAGGCACAGAGATGGATCAAGACAGCTTTAATACCTTCATGAACCTCCCCGCAACTCAGGAGTTGGTCATGGGGATCATCATCACTCACCCTGATTTTGCCAATCTTGAAGTAGGCATGCAGCTACTTATGGGGCAGATGGAGGCATCGCTTGCTGGTTATATGCAGCAGTATATGGTTACGCTGCTTGTCATCATGTCAGATCAGATAGCCTCAAATATGCAAGCTGCCATGGCAAATCTTACCGCCACTATGGCCAACTCGATGAATTTTAGCCCCGAGACCTTCATGAACGCTTTTCAGTTTAATCTCGACGAGGGCGAGCTTACTGCGCTCATGCTCTCGATGATGAGCAGGCAAGAGAGCTCTCTGGATGGCAATTTACGCAAGCTCGGATTTGCAGATTTTGACAAGCCCTTTATGATTTCGCTTTATCCCTTTGACTTTGAGGGAAAGCAGGCAATCATCGAGATTCTTGACAGTTACAATGAACGTATGGAAGCTGCTGGCGATGAAGAAAAGGTTATTACCTACACCGACATCGTAGGTGCCTTGATGAGCTCGGTTACGCAAATCATCGACATGATTTCTATGGTGCTCGTGGCCTTTGTGGCCATCTCCCTGGTGGTCTCGTCCATTATGATTGGGGTTATCACCTACATCTCGGTGCTGGAGCGCAAGAAGGAAATAGGTATTTTGCGCTCTATCGGCGCGAGCAAGGGCGATATTGCCAACGTCTTTAACGCAGAGACTTTGATCGTTGGCTTTGTGGCAGGGGTGATGGGTATTGCCATCGTGCTTCTGCTTTCCATCCCGGTTAATATCATCATCATGAATAACTTCAGCATACCCAACTTGGTTTTGCTACCCCCCGAGGCTGCACTCATCCTTATTGGCGTAAGCTGCTTCCTCACCTTTGTTGCCGGTCTTATGCCTTCGAGTGCGGCAAGCCGCAAAGACCCTGTAGAAGCACTGCGGTCGGAATAGTGTTATCATGGGACAATCCACGTAAACCGTAAGAGAGGTGCTGATTATGTCTTTGGTTACCGCCTATACCGCCGAGGAATTTGATTCCGTGATTCTCAGTTCAGACAAGCCGGTTCTTGTCGATTTTTGGGCTGGCTGGTGCGGCCCTTGCCGTGCGCTGGCTCCGATAGTTGAGCAGATTGCAGAAGAGCATGCTGATTCGCTCATCGTTGGCAAAGTTGATGTTGACTCCGAGCAGGCGCTCTCGCAAAAGTACAAGATCATGTCGATACCCTGTGTCATACTTTTTAAAGATGGCGAGCCTGTTGCCCAGAGCCTGGGTGCTGTATCAAAAGATGAGCTCTTAAGCCGTCTTTCCGAGCACCTCTAGAGATTGCAGTTGGAGGAGTCATGTGTACTGATGGTGTAAATGCCAGTCAGCTGGCTAGCGCTGTTGAGCAGATTGATGAGGCGGTGGCATTGTGTCGCCGCTGGACTCATCGCGCTTATCACCGAGTTGACGAAGCTGAGTTTGCCAAGAGCGCAAAAACACTCAAGAAAGCACAAGAGCTGCTCGATGACGTCCGCGCCTTGCTTGATGAGGCTGGAGAGCTTATCGAAAGAGAAGCTGAGGCGAGCGCCGGTATTTCTGTCAAGGCGGTATAGCATTTTATGAGCGAGCTCGTACGTTTTTCTATTGCCATGCCTGCAGATTTGCTTATGCAGTTTGACAACCTTGTGGCACGACGCGGACTTGCAAAAAATCGCTCCGAAGTCATTAGGGATCTGGTAAGAGAAAGCCTCGTGAGCGAGGAGTGGGATGATCCTGATGCAGAAATTGTGGGAACCTTGAGTCTTGTGTACTCGCACCATGCCCATGATTTGCAGAGCAAGCTCGACCACATTCAACATAGCCACCATGACAGGATTATTTCTTCGATGCATGTGCATCTTGATGCGCACAACTGCCTCGAGGTTATCGTTATGAGAGGCCAAAGCAAGCTCATTCGCACACTAGCCGAGTCAATTCTTGGGGTCAAGGGTGTCAAACACGGCAACCTCACAGCAACCACCACCGGCAAGTACCTCTGATTGGTAGAAAGGCTATGAGCGGTAGCTTTTCAGGTAATGTTTCGAGCGTCTCTTTGACAGTCTTTTTCCTACCAAGCCACACTGCGGCACCCTCAGAGAAATCAGCTCTATGATACTGAGAATCCATGTACAAGGTATTGTCCAGGGCGTAGGGTTTAGGCCATTCGTCTTTCGCCTTGCCGTAAGCCTTGAGCTTGATGGCTGGGTGTACAATGCCTCGGACGGCGTGCATATCCTTGCGCAAGGAAACCCTGAGGCTCTCAGCGAGTTTTGCCGTCGTCTAGAAGAAGACAAGCCCCCTGCTGCCATCATCAGCAGTGTTATGAGTCAGCCAGCAACTGAGCAGCCTGAACCTGGTTTTATTATTTGCTCATCAGACCCTGTGCAAGGAGAGCGCACCTTGGTGTCGCCCGACTTGGCAACCTGCGCCGACTGCTTAGAAGAGCTGCTTGATGTGGATGATCGCCGGTATTGTTACCCTTTTATAAACTGCACCAACTGTGGGCCTCGCTTTACCATTATCAACCGCCTGCCTTATGATCGCTCCTCAACTACCATGCAGCCATTTGAGATGTGTGCGCTCTGCTCTAAGGAATACCACGACCCTGCAGACCGCCGCTTTCATGCGCAGCCCGACGCTTGCTTTGACTGTGGGCCCGAGCTTGAGTTCGTTTTGGCTCAAGGAAACAAGGCGGATGCTGTATCCCAGGCTGCTATTGCTTGTGCTGCCGAGTTGCTCCTGAAAGGAGGGGTACTTGCGGTCAAGGGATTAGGTGGCTATCATCTTGTCTGCGATGCCACAAACGGGCAGGCAGTTAGCACCTTGCGCGCGCGCAAGCATCGCCCACGAAAGCCCTTTGCTGTGCTCTACCCCAATCTGGAAAGCGTGCAGCAAAGCTTTGTCGTCAGCCAGGCTGAGGCAGACTTACTTGTCAGTCCGGCTTCTCCCATCGTGTTGCTGATGCATCAAAAAGGCAAGCATTGCCAGCCGTCTGCGCCACGCGAAACCAAGCAAGGCTCCAAGCTCTCCTTAGACCCCTTGGTAAGGGGAGAGCTGCAAGAAGTTGGCGTGATGTTGCCAGCTACGCCTGTGCAGCATCTCTTGATACAGGCAGTTGGCAGACCGCTGGTGATGACCTCTGGAAACCTGAGCGAGGAGCCAATAATTGGTGATGACCACCTTGCAAAGTCTTTGCTCTCTGTGGTGGCCGATGCCTTTCTCATTAACAACCGAGAGATAGTGTCGCGCTATGACGACAGTGTCTTGCGAGTTCTCAAGCAGCCTTTCTCAGGCAGGCAGTTTGTTCGTCGCGCGAGGGGCTTTGCTCCCTTGCCGCTGACTCTCCCTCTTTGTTTATCTGCCAATCAGACGATTCTGGCAGTTGGCCCCCAACAAAAGAGCAGCTTTTGTTTGTCTAACAAGAGCCAGGCCTTTATGTCACAGCATCTGGGTGATCTTAATACTGTTAGTGCGTTTAACAATTATCTTGCTACCCTGGAGCTCTATCAACAGCTCTTCACTCTAAGGCCTGCGCTCATGGCCTGTGACATGCATCCAGCTTACATGAGCACCGAGTGGGCAAAGGAGCAAGCCGCAAAGCAGGATGTACCCCTCTTAGAGGTGCAGCACCACCATGCTCATATTGCAGCTGCATTGGCAGAGAATTTTGCCAACCTCGCACCGGCAGACAGACACGGCAACTATGAGGTTATTGGTATGGCGCTTGATGGCACGGGCTATGGCACCGATGGCAGCATCTGGGGAGGTGAGCTGCTCATAGCCTCATTAAGCTCCTTTAAGCGCCTTGCTCATCTAGAGCCCTTCAGGCTTCCTGGCGGCGAACAGGCTATCAGGCACCCCCTGCGCGCTGCTTACGCGCTCTTGATGCACCATGGGCTTACTGATCATCCGGCAGCAAAGGCGGTAAGAGACAGGCTCGGTCAAAACAATCTGGAGCTTATTGAGCGTATGGTTGAACAAAGCATCAATGCTCCGTGGACCTCATCTGCGGGCAGGCTGTTTGATGCGGCAAGCGCTCTTTTGGGAGTGTGTGATGAAGCCAGCTACGAAGGCGAGCCAGCTATCTTGCTTGAGGCAGCCCTATTGGGCGGTGGCGATGAGCCACTGCGAAAAACTGCGCAGCCTTCAACTTGCGACAATATCATTGCCACAGGCCAAATCATCCAAACTCTTCTTGATGGTATGCTGGCTGGCAAGACTACCGCAGAGTTGGCGCAATACTTTCATGAGGCTTTGCTCAACGCCTTTGTTGATGCTGCGATTTTAGCTCGCAAACAAAGCGCCATAAAGATCGTAGCTCTTTCGGGAGGAGTGTTTAATAATCGCTTTATGGCAACCCATATGCCACGACTGCTGCAAAATGAAGGTTTTATTGTGCTCACTCATCAAGAGCTACCTCCCAATGACGGCTGTATTTCGTATGGTCAGGCGGTTGTAGCCTTAGCACAGCTTGCTGCACGTGATAAAATGCCTCCATGTGTTTAGCGATACCAGCCAAAATTGAGTCAATAGACGAAACCAGAACTGCCCAAGTGAGCGTTCTTGGTGTGACGCGCGTGGTGGCGCTTGATCTTGTTCCCCATGCAGCGGTGGGCAGCTATGTGCTTGTCCACGCTGGCTATGCTATAGAGGTGGTTGACGAGACTATAGCGCAAGAGACCTTGGATCTCATTGCGGAGTTTCCCGAGCTGGCGCAGGGAGTCTGAGCCCAGAGCGCTGCCATGAACATGAATCTCCTCAACAAATTCAAGGATCCAGAGCTGTTGCGAGGGCTTTTGGAGCGCATGCTCCTTCTTGCACACAAGATACAAGAAAGGCGAGGAGAGCAACCTCTTTGCCTCATGGAGGTGTGTGGTACGCACACGGTTGCGATAGCAAAATGCGGCCTCAAAAGCGTATTGCCCCCAGCCATCAAGCTCATCAGCGGCCCTGGTTGTCCAGTGTGCGTCACCGCTCACGTTGATATTGATCGCATCATTGCAGCCACTCGCGTGCCGCAGGCAACCATCATGACCTTTGGTGATATGATGCGCGTGCCCGGCTCGAGCACCAGCCTGGAGGCGCGTAGGGCAGAGGGCGCACGTATAGAGGTGGTATATTCGCCCCTTGATGCCTTAAGCAGAGCCCTCAAGCACCCCAAGCAGCAAATAATCTTTGTGGCAGTGGGCTTTGAGACCACCACACCCCTGATTGCGGCAACGCTTAAGCGAGCCAAAGCTGCTGGTGCAGAAAACTTTTCCATCCTTACTGTACACAAGCGGGTTACCCCAGCGCTTAGCGCATTAGCGAGCGACCCAAGCCTTGCGATAGATGGACTCATTTTGCCTGGTCATGTGAGCACCATCATTGGCACCAAGCCCTATGGGGTTTTGGCTGAGCAATTCGGCATGCCTTCGGTGATAGCCGGATTTGATCCGGTGGATCTTCTTTTGGCCCTCGTGCAGCTACTTGAGGGCATAGAGGGCTCTCGAACAGAGCTGGTAAATGCCTATGGGCGAGCCGTGCACGAGCAGGGAAATGCAGAGGCCTGTGCCCTCATTGATGAGGTATTTGAAGTGAGCGATGCAGTGTGGCGCGGTTTAGGTGTTATTTGCGAGTCGGGGCATGTGCTCAACCAGGCCTATGACAGTTTTGATGCAGGCAAGCGTTTTGACCTCCCGAGCCTTACTGAGCCTACCAAAGAGCCAAAAGGCTGTAGTTGCGGAGATATCTTGCGAGGCATTATGACTCCAAATGACTGTCTTCTTTTTGGTACAGCCTGCACTCCCACACATCCCATAGGGCCTTGCATGGTGTCAAGCGAGGGCAGTTGCGCGGCCTACTATAAGTACCAGATAGGGGAGCGGGCATGAAGCAACGAGGATTAAGGCAGGGAGCACATGAGCGATAGAATAACCATGGCACACGGAAGCGGCGGTACACAGATGCAAGAACTGGTTGAGCAAGCCTTTACCAGTATCTACGGCAATGCCTTGCTGCTTACGGGCGATGACGCTGCGGTCTTACAGCCTGAGGAGTTGCAGGCTTCAGGCGCGCGCCTTGCGTTTTCTACCGACAGCTACGTGGTGACTCCTCCTGTATTTCCTGGCGGCGACATAGGCCGCCTTGCCGTTTGTGGCACGGTTAATGACTTGGCTACCAGTGGCGCCAGGCCTCTTTATCTCTCCCTTGGTTTTATCTTGGAAGAAGGGTTTTTGCTTGCCGAGCTTAAGCGCATTGTTGCCAGTATTGCTACAGCTGCTGAGCAGGCCGGAGTGCTGGTGGTGACCGGCGACACCAAGGTCGTTGAGCAAGGCAAAGGAGATGGCATCTATATTAATAGCAGCGGTGTGGGCGTTGTTGCTCCAGGCGTAGAGCTCGGTGGGCGCAATTGCAAGCCAGGCGATATTATTGTGTGTTCGGGAAGCCTGGGAGATCACGGCATTGCAATAATGTCGATGCGTGAAGGACTCAATTTTGAAGCTCCCTTGCAAAGTGACGCTGCACCTCTTGATAAGCTTACGAGTGCCGTGCTTGCTGCCGCGCCTCATACTCGCTGCTTTCGCGATCCAACGCGCGGCGGTCTTGCCTCGACCCTTACTGAACTTGCGCGTCAAAGCTGCACCTGCATGCTGGTAGAAGAGGATAAGGTGCCCATAAAAGACGCAGTGCGAGGTGCCGCTGACATGCTCGGTTATGATGTATTTCACTTGGCAAATGAAGGTAAGATGATTGCGGTGGTGCCCGAGGAGGAAGCTGCTGCTGCACTCCTAGCCATGCAACAAAGTCCTTACGGATCGGACGCTGCCCTCATTGGTACTGTGGTGAGTGTGGAGCACCCCGAGCTTCCTCGATCTCATAAACACCAGGTCTATGTGCGCACCTCTCTTGGCACCTTGCGGGTCATGGACGTATTAAGCGGCGAACAGCTGCCTCGAATCTGCTAAGGAGCCAGGATGAACAACGAGGCGTCTGCCAAGGCAAGCGGATTGGGTGCTTTGGACTTTACATCGCTGAGGGCAGAGGCCTTGGAGGATTGGTTGCCCTATATGTTTGGCAATCGCTTTGCGAGCATCCTCGCACTCAAGGGTGAGCCTGGAGAGGCAGAAAGGAGAGGACAGCCCTTCTTTGGCGCAGACAGCCAGGCATTAGAAAGCGCCCTGGTGGCGCTGGGATGGGAAACCAACAGCTGGTGCGGTATTGCACTGACACTTGCCAATCAAGAAACAATGCACGCTGAAGAACTGCGCTTATTGATTGAAACGATTGACCCTTCTGCGCTGCTCGCCTTGGATAATCTAGCCATCGAGGCACTTCAAGAGAGCTATGGTATCGATCTGATGCCTCGTATCCCCAAGCCAGGCGCAAAGACCATGCTACTCGGCAGATCACTGGTTTTTGTAGACGGGTTTGAAGCGGCGCTTGCCTCTTACAAAGAAGAGGCAAAACGCCGTGTGTGGCAAGAGCTTAAGGCGCTCAAAGCCTAGGGAGGTAGTGACTAATCGTCACTTCCCTAGTCTTCCTCAATTTCTTCGATTGCGCCCATGGGGCACTCTTCCATGCAGTCGCCACAGGCATCGCAGGGATCCTCGTTTACAGCAGATGCAGCATTGTTAACGATGTCTAAGACACCCTGCTCGCAAGCATCTACACAGATACCACAGGCAGAGCATTCATCGGCATTGATTATCGGACGTGGCATAGTAGCTCCTCTCGATGTAAAAATAACATCTTTTTTCTGGCTTGAGCGCAATATACCACTGCGGTATAAGCCCCTAGCACTTCTCTAGTACCTACATTAACACGGAAAGCCATTATTGCAATTACATTTATTGGCTTGCCATCTTGCTCGCGTGAATATACATAAAAGAATCATCCTGCGCAAGTGTGAATTATTTACAACCGCTAAACGGTTAAAATTTTACTTAGATTTGACCATAATCAAAGTAAGTGTACAATACAATCCTTATAGTTATCTGGGTACAGGTTGATTCATAACCTCGGGGATGCTTCGTCTTCTCAAGTTCCCTTTGAATTGAATGAAAGCTGCGGATAACAGAATTCCGCGCGAAAGGAGCAAGTAATTATGGCTATCAAGATTGGTATTAATGGATTTGGGCGTATTGGCCGCTTGGTGTTTAGAGCGATGGTTGATGACCCAGCATTTGAGATTGTTGCAATAAATGATTTGACTGATGCCGCCACGCTTGCGCATCTGCTCAAGTATGACAGTGTGCACGGCAAGTTTGCAGGAACCGTAGCGGTTGACGGAAGCGACATTGTGGTCAATGGTGCACGCGTGGTTGTCTGCTCTGAGCGCGAGCCCGGCAAGTTGCCGTGGGGCGAGCACGGGGTAGAGCTGGTTGTTGAGTCAACCGGCTTCTTTACCGATGCAAACCAGGCGCGCGCCCACATTGACGAAGCGGGAGCCAAGCGTGTTATTATCTCCGCACCAGCAAAGAATGAGGACTTTACGGTAGTTCTTGGGGTTAATGATGATGACCTTGATGCATCAAAGCATTTTGTGGTGAGCAATGCATCGTGCACGACAAACTGCCTTGCACCCTTTGCCAAGGTGCTCCATGACAACTTTGGTCTTAAGAGCGGCTTTATGAACACGATTCATGCCTACACCTGCGACCAGAACATTTTAGATCAAGCACATAAGGATTTGCGCCGTTCTCGTGCTGCTGTGCTTTCGATTATTCCTACTTCCACTGGTGCCGCCAAGGCTATTGGGCTTGTTATGCCCGAGATGCAAGGACGTCTTGATGGTATGTCGATGCGTGTTCCAACGCCAGATGGCTCTGTAGTAGACCTGGTATGTGAGCTTGAGACTCCGGTAACCAAAGAAGACATCAATGCTGCCATGAAGGCTGCTGCGGAAGGTTCGCTCAAGGGCATTCTTGAGTATTGTGAAGACCCCATCGTTTCTGTTGACGTTGTTGGCAATCCTGCCTCGTCCATTTTCGATTCGCTTCAGACGATGGTCATGGGCGGCAAGGGAACCTTTGTAAAGTGCGTTAGCTGGTACGATAACGAGTGGGCCTACAGCTGCCGTGTAGCCGACCTTGCAAAGCTGCTGTGTAAATAGTAAGAGCTTGCGACACAGTATTCTGCTGGTAAGAATTGGCTGTAATTGCCAAGAGCCAACAAGACCGGTAAAAAACTTGCAGGAATTACCAGGAATTACCAGGAACTTCTAGGAACTTCTAGGAACTTGCAGCATAAAACGCTTGAACAAGCGGTCAAAATGTAAAACTCCTTCGCCAAGGGCGGGGGAGTTTTGATTTTGTTAAGAAGTAGTTTAGTGAATTATGTATTGGTTAAGATACAAGCATGTGCCAGTTAAGGTCGCTCTGTCATGCTGGATACCTTAGAAAAGTTCTCCAACAGAACGGAAGTGACCAAGTGGCAAAAATGAGAAAGATCAGCTCAGCAAAAAGACGTTTGGTTTTAGCGATTCTTGCAGGCACCGTTGCAGCGGGACTGATGTTTGTCTATGTGAGTAACATAGAAGAGCAGGCTCGCTCTGCGCACAGAGCAGCCATCGAAGAGTATGGAGGCGCTCGTGCAGAAGTATTGGTGGCGACACGCGATATTCTCTCTGGCGAGGAGCTGAGCTCAGAAAACACCACCATAATGCCTTGGTTGGCCAGTCTCTTGCCCAAAGGCTCAATCACTGATCCAAGCGATGCCTACGGTATGACGGTGGCAATGCCCATATGGAGCAATGAGCCCATACTATTTGTCAAGCTAGGCGGAAGAGATGAGCTCATTCAGGTTCCCGATGGTCTTACCGCAGTCAGCATACCTCTTCGCGATGACATGGCAGTGGGCGGCTCGCTCTTACCAGGAAGCTCAGTGGACGTGTACGCCATCGGAGCAGCCAAGGTTAATTTGGTGCTGGCAGATGTACTCGTACTTGAAGCCTCTAATGGTGTGGGAGCGCAGCAGTCTGGCGGCAGCGATCAAGCGGGCGTGGTATTAGGAGGGTCTGCGAGAGCAGCTCTCAAGTGGGTCACGTTGGCGGTCAAAGACGAAACCGTAACTGAGCTTTTGCACGCTGCCCGTGATAATACACTCTGTTTGACCCTGCCGGGACAAAATGCGGGAGCATCGATGATGCACTTACTCGATGAGGCATCTGAACTGTCCTACGACGATACGAACGCCTTAGATACCCTGAGAGCAGGAGGGCTGGACTGATGAGCTTTCAAAACCACGCCCTGCAGGACACTGAACTTGTTGCCTATGGATTTTTATCCGAAGCTGATAGTTGTACGCAGTTAATGCACAATAAATATATTCAGCTTTTTCATAGTGCATACGATGCACGTAGGGTGCTGGCCTGCGCTAGCTCCGAAGTTCAGGTGGTAGTTTGTGATAGGTCAAATAAGGCTCAGTCTGGTGATGCTGAGGTTTCGCCCCTTAACTTGGTTGCAGCGCTTTGCAGAGATAATCCTCTGCGTGACATATACATGGAAAAGCTCCAGCCAGAGAGGCTCTTTATTTCGCGTGCGCAGGCAGCAGGAGCCCGGGGTGTGATCAACAGCGAAGAAGCTGAGCGCTTGTTGGGTGTGCCAGCCATTGTAGTTGAACCTGCCACAGCATTGCCACCGGTTTCTATCAGCCCAGTAGCTTGCCCAGCATCTTCAGCCCCACCAGTATCACCTGCCCCATCTGTTTGCCCAGTCTTAAATACTTGTTCGGCCTCAACTGCCCCCTTTGATCTTGCCCACTCTGAGGCCAATAAGCCATCAATAGTCTTGCCAGATATTGCGTGGCTGGAGCAAGTGTTGGAGCTTGAAGAACTTGATGAAGCGCCCTTGCGCGCTGGACAGGCATTGCTCGAAAGAGAACCAATCCTGAGTGCTGAGTCCATACAATTACATAAGCCAAGCCCTACGCCACAAGCGGCTGACAAGCCTGAAGATACTGACGGCGCCATTGTAGCGGCCTTTGTGTCTGGACGCGGCGGAGTTGGAAAATCAAGCCTCACGGTGCTTACGGCTTTTGAACTCTGGAAGATGGGGTCACGCGTTGTCATGCTCGACTTGGATCTGCAATTTGGTGATATCAGCGTACTGGCTGGAAACGAACCAGAAAGCCGTATCCAACGCCTGACCATTGAGCAGCTCTGTGAGAATCGTATGAGTGTTCCTGTTTTGGACGAAGCCCTCTTGCTCCTTGAAGCACCCGCACGTCCAGAGGCAGCCGAGGAACTGGTGAGCCAAATACCTCAGCTGCTGGATGCCCTGAGAGCAGTATCTGACATTGTGCTTATCAATACCTCTTGCTTATGGAATGAGGCAGCAGCAGTGCTTGCGTCAAGAGTTGACAAAATTGTCATCTGCATGGATCAACGAGCCACTTCGATTTCTGCTGCACGTCAGGTGGTTGATCTTTGTGTTCGCTTGCAAGTTCCCTCAACACAGCTCTACTATCTACTCAATCGCAGTGCGCGCAACGCTGCCATCACCAGCATTGATGCCTCGCTAGCCATGGGCGGTGTTGAGGTCATGACTATTGCAGAGGGCGGTTCGGACATAGACGAACTGCTTTCGCTGGGTTGCCCGCTAGAGGCACTGAGTGCGCAGAGCGCTCTCAGGCAGTCTGTGCATGATTTAGGCATCTGTCTTCTTACCCAGCCTGGAGCAGGCATTGGCTTTAGAGGTGAACGACGATGAGCTTGCAAAGCTACATGCACCGTCTCGAGCCAAGATGCAAGGATGACATTGTTGCTGCGGGAGACCGCAGATTAGCACTTGCCTTGCGAGAGGCTCTCTTTAGACGCCTGCCAAGCGAGCGCATAGCAGAACTACTGATAGAAAATGCTACGCGCGCACGCCTTGAAGTACTCTCAGTCTTGAAAATTGTTGCCCAACTCGAAGACTTTGCACTTTTGGATGACCACAAGCGTCAGCTCTTGATTGAAGATGTTGCCAATGCCGTACTTGGACTGGGTCCTCTAGAGCAACTGCTTGCAGAGTCAGATGTAACTGAGATTATGGTCAATGGTCATCGAAAGCTATTCTTTGAGCGTTTTGGCTGCATCCACCCAAGCGAAGTCTGTTTTAACGACGATCAACAGTTGCGCATGGTTATCGACAGGATTCTTGGACCGCTCGGCAGGCGTGTTGATGAACAGAGCCCTCTGGTTTCTGCCCGGCTTTCAGAAGGACATAGGGTCAACGTAGTTATACCGCCGCTCTCTTTAGACGGCCCCATCTTGACCATCCGTAAGTTCAGAGAAGAGGTATTTTCTTTGAGCGAGCTGGTAGAGCTTGACAGCCTGGACAGCGCCGGTGCCTGCTTTTTGCGCCTTGCTGTGCTGGCACGCAAGAACATGGCTGTAAGCGGCGGCACCGGAAGCGGCAAGACCACGCTGCTCAACGCACTCTCTCTTGAGATACCAGCGGGTGAGAGAATCATCACCATAGAAGATGCGGCGGAGTTGCGCTTTAACATGCACCCGCACGTGGTACGCCTCGAATCACGCGCTCGTAGCGCCGAGGGTACTGGAGAAGTGACTATACGCGACTTGGTCATCAACGCTCTGCGCATGCGGCCAGACAGAATAATCGTAGGCGAATGCCGTAGTGGCGAAACACTTGACATGCTGCAGGCCATGAATACGGGTCATGACGGCTCCCTTACCACCTTGCATGCCAACTCTCCCGATGAGGTGGCTACTCGCCTTACCATGATGGCGCGTTATGCCATGGACCTGCCCGTAGCGGTCATAGAAGAGCAAATAGCCTCTGCTCTCGACCTGGTTGTACAAGTTGACAGACTGCCTTCAGGGGCTCGCAGAGTTACCGGCATATGCCAGGTAGCCAGGGCAGCAGACGGCGGGGTACAAATGGAACACCTGGCTCAGTGGGATACACGTACTCAGTGTTATGTCTGGCACCAGGCACCGCAGTGGCTCAGTGATGTAGACAGTACAGGCATCATCAGTCCCGAGGAGGTGAAGGCATGGTTGGATCTGGCTGGATTATCATAGGATTATGCATTCTACTTGCTGGTCTTGCTGCATTCCTTTTTGTACCCCTGCTTGTTGATAGCGCCTTAGGCGTGCGCCGGCTCGTTATGATTCGTGGAAGCTTAATGGGAGACAGTCAAAGCAGTTTCTTTGAATTACTCCTTGGAGATCTCTGCACTAACGGTGTAGCCCTCACACGCCTACCCGCACGTTACCTGGGCATGCTCAGCGCTTTTGTGAAGGTAGCAGATAATGCGTTCTTTATGCTGGCAACCCGTATTCCCGGCTGCAAGCAAAGGGCGATAAGCGAGACACTCGTGCTTCTTTGTTTACTCTGCGGATTGGCCATCTTTGTTTTGACACAACAATTTCTTGTGGCACTTGTTGCCTTGCTTTTGCCTCTTGCACTGGTGCACACCCAGGCTCAAAAGTATAAACGCGAGAGACAAAGCCTGCTCAGAGAACAGCTGCCCGATGCGCTTCGTGGTCTTGGAATGTGTTTCATGGCGGGCCTCAGTCTTGAGCAGGCTTTTGCGCAAACTGCTCAAGAGTGCCAAGAACCATTGCAGCGCGAGATGCAAAAGGCTGTGGATGATCTTCACACAGGCTCCTCAGTTATGGAGTCGCTGGCGCGCCTTGATAATCGCCTTGCTATGGACGAGATGCGCTTTGTATCGGTTGCCCTAGAGATTCAACATCGCACCGGAGGGAGTATGCGTGAGGTGCTGGACTGCGCCGCTGACTCCATGCTGGCAAGCTTTGACCTCAGTCGCTCTTTGGAAGTGCAGACTGCACAGGCAAAAATGTCCGCGCGTATTGTAAGTATGCTGCCCGTTGGTTTGGTGGTTGTGCTTTCCCTCACCATGGAAGGTTACCTGGCTTCGTTCTTTTCCAGCGCAGCTGGCTTTGCGCTCCTGCTGTGTGCTGTGGCCATGCAGGTAGCTGGCATTTTTGCAATCCGCAAGATCCTCGGAATAGATTTAGGGTGAGAGCAATGGTATTACTCAGCATGGTATTAACAGGATGCGCTACTGCGCTACTGTGCTTTCTTTTCATGCAATGGCAGCAAAGAAGACTTCAGCGCAGCACGATAAAAAAGCGATTTTTAGATGTGGGCTCATTGCGCAAGGATCAAGGGCATATAGAGAGGCTGCCCTTTGTCGGAAGTGCTCTCAAAGAAAAACAGCAAAAACGTCTCATCCACCAATGTGAGGCCGAGCTACCCCGTATGCTTGACATCATTGCCATGGGCATGAACGCCGGCCTGAGCTTTGATGCATCATTTGGGCTGTATACGTACCGATTTGAGACTACGCTGGCCTTACTTTGCCGTGAGCGATTTGAGCTCTGGGAACGAGGACTCATCAGTCGCAGCGATGGGCTCGATCAAATAGCATCCAAGGTCAATATCACCCTCTTTGATCGTTTCTGTCGAACGGCCTCACGATCGATACGTTATGGCATTCCCATGGCACCACTCATTAGAGAGTACGCAGAGCAGGCGCGCAAGGAATACCGCAACAAACAAAAGGAACTGGTTCTTAAAGCCCCGGTCAAGATGCTCATTCCTACCGGAGTATTGATTTTGCCCGCCATGATGATGTTGGTTATCGGGCCCATCGTTTTGGATGTTACAGGAAGGATGGTTTGAGAAGTATGAATTGCCTCTGGGGTGAGGGTTTAGTTACAAGAAAAGGCTTTTGAGCAAATAGGCTGCTCAGTAATCGAGATGAGCTCCCAAGGGAGCCAGAAAGGAAAGAGGAATGATGAAAAACAGAATCAAGAAATTGGAAGAAAGCTGCTTGCGCTGGGTTTTGGCGGTGGGTACTGTCATGATATGCACATGCAGGCGCCTGCGCTATGAGGAAAAAGGGCAGGGTACGACAGAGTATGCAATATTGGTTGGTGTGCTGGTGGTAATAGCCATCATTGCAGTAGTTGCCTTTAGAGAAAACCTCCAGTCACTTTGGGAGAGCATCTCTTCGAGTATTAATTCTCTCTAGTAGCATGAAGCTGAGGTTAGCGCTTTGCTGTGTGTTAGTGGCGGTGGCAGCATGCTTGTGCTGGATTCTGTTTGCTTTTGAGCAGAAAGAGGACAGACAAGAGCTGCCAACCCCGCCAACGGTTGCCTACGCAAGTGAGGTAGAGACCCCTATGCGAGAGGTGAGTAGTTTTGCTGTAAGGCCACCCTTTCCCTTTGCGCAGGTAGAGCGTGTTGACGAATATCGCCATGCAGAGACCTTGGAGAGTTGGCGACTCATTAGTGAGCTTTCTTGTTCGGACTATGCTTTGGCGGTGCTTGAGTACCTGCATTCGCAAGGACTTGAGTTGCTCGAGGCCGGCTACATGGATCTTTCCGGTCAGAGCTGGGGCTGTGTATTCAAGGGCGCCAATAATGAATCCTTTTCGGTGATTCTTATGCCCGAGCGCCCTTTGAGCCCTCGCTCCGACACGAATCGACTAGTGGTTAACATTCTCCATTATTTGCAGCCAGAGGATTTCTCATGAAGCGTCAAGCAGCAAAGTGCGCAGCTTTTGGGAGGAAGCATGATCGGAGGAAACAAAGCCTCAAGTGCTGTTTTTGTAACAGCAGAGCCTCCGAGGGTCAGGCAACCGTTGAGTATCTCGTTGTGGGCACCGTGCTCATTGTCGTCATAGTGGCGCTTGCGGTTTTGTCTGGTCGCTTGCAAGAAGGACTTTTTGTACAGCATGCGGCCGATAGTGCATCTCATGCCATAACTACCAATACTGCAGGTTCTATGGGAGATGTGCTGCTTTATTGAATACGGAAAGGATTACTGCATCGACACTAAGGGCTTTGAGCGGCAGTCTTGCAGCCTGCCCGTAGTGATTATAGTCGAGGCTTCAATAACTGTGATAAACATCGATGAGAGGATGGTGGGCCATGCAAGGTATTACCTGGGCGCGTAACAAAAAAGGGCAGACGACGGTCGAGGCTGCTTACTTGATTCCTGTCTTATTACTGCTGATACTTCTTCTTCTTCAGCCCATGATACTGCTTTACAACCGTATGGTAATGGAAAATGCAGCTGCTGAGGGCTGTCGCTTGTTGGTAACAGCAACGGCGCAAGGCGCATACAGCCAGGCTAAACACGAGGGGTATATTCAGCGTCGACTTGCTGCTATTCCCCCTGTGGATATCTTTCATGTGCACGGTAGCAGCTGTTCATGGGAAATCGTCTTAGAGGGCAACGAATACTCTTCCGAAGTGAGTGTAAGCATTGTTAACCAGGTTAGACCTCTGCCTCTCGTTGGATGGGGTGCAAATCTTCTTGGGCTTACTAATGAAAACAACAACTATGTTCAGGAGGTTGTTGTGACGATGCCCACACAACCTTCTTGGGTTGAGACAAATGGCGGCAATGATCCTACTGGATGGGTGCAAAACTACGAATGAACAGTGTTTTGGAGGAAACAATGAACAAAGGTCCTTTTATAGCTAAAGATGGTGGTTTTACTACGGTGGGGGTTGCGGTTGCCCTTATGCTGGTTGTTGCACTCCTTTTTTCTGCAGCCCAGGTAAAGTGGGTGCAAAGTCACAGTGCAGATATTCAATACGTGGCAGATGCGGGAGCCTTGGCCGGAGGAAACGTGGTAGGCGAATACCTCGTTGTTGCGCGCATTGCAGATGCGGTCATTTTGTCCTTAAGTATCTTAGGTATGGCTACCTACGGAATTGCGATAGTGGTGAGCTGCATCCCCTATGCGCAATCAGTAGGAGCCGAATTGATGCAGTTTGGCACTAAGGTATTTAAAGCACGAGATACCTGCGCTCGAACTGCGGCCACCGCTCTCAACAAACTGCAAGCCGCCTTACCTTTCCTCATAGCCATTAAGGCTGCTGCGGCCATTGAGGCAAACGCCTGCATCAGCGGTACCACCTCATATTACCGTGGTCTGGCGCTCCCCCTGCCTTTGCAGGGAGAAGACAGCTCGTTTCCCAATGTTGATGCTGCAGCGCAGAGCAATCAGGAATTGTCTGAGCAAAACACAAAAACTTCTGAGTATACGGATGCAGCGCAACAAGCTCATGACAGAATGAATCAGGCCAAGATGAATGCCTATCTTGCCGACTGTGGCAATAATCCCAGTTATTGTATGTATGAGCGTGCAGGCTGGCTGGCAAAACTGAGTGGCAGCCAAAACCCCTACTTTTCCTCGGTTGACACCTGGCTCTTTGACTATGCCTATGCGAGGGCAGAGGCATATTACGCCAAGCGTCTTGCTATTGAGGCTCCAGCGAATCAAGCGCTTGATGAGCTTATACGCTCTTTTTGTAGAGAGCGCCTCTACAGCTATGCTGTAGAAGAGCTGAAGACCGGCTGGTGCAATACCTTGCCTAATGGCACACTGAGCGCCAGCTTTCCGCTGCTTCCAACCAATACTGCACAAATGATGCAAACCAGACTCTACACCGAGCAAGTGTATCCAGTCTGTTCAAATGGTGCTTTGCATGGGCATAGAGCCTGCCCAGCCTACCAAGACGCAGGCGGCGGCGGTGTTGGCTCAGTGGCAGCTTTGGATGCTGGTTCGTATGTATACTGTGCAACCTGTGGATTCAGGGCTTCAACTATCGGTAGGGTTGCATCAGCATCTTCTCATATAAACAATGGCTTTGAGTATCACTATCGTATTGCTGCCGAGGAGGCAGGGCGCTATCAGGCAGCCTCAGAAGACTACAATCGTGAGACCAAGGCTGCCGAGGATTCCGCAAGGGAGAGCTTTGATATTTTTGAGGAAGCCATGAAGGCGCTCAAGACCAAACGCCTCAAGCCTCAGCCGCCAGGTCGCAATGGAGTCATTGCAATTGTGGTGGATATGCAGTCTCACAGCATTCCAGCGGGTTTTTCCAACCCAGCGGTGAGCACAGATGCGCAGGTTAAGCCTCGTGTAGCTATTTCTGCAGCAGCGCTGGCAGAAGAAAAAGCAGAGTACGGAGCCAACATTCTTGCGTCATTTCTCGACAAAGCAAAAGCCGAGGCCGAGCAGTCTTCTTTCGCCCTCGGCGCCCTTGGTGTCTTTGATGGCATTTTGGATATTTGGGGCTCTGCTCTATTGGTATACAGCCGCGGTGGCGATGCTATCAGCGAGGGGCTGGTTGCTTTTTTGGATTCCATCCCCTTGGTCAAGTCCACGCCTCTTTCTCGTTGGGCAAAGACTGCCCTCGACGAAACCATAAAAGCTCTTGGTTTAGAAGGGGCAGACCTGGATACGCCCAGGCCGCTACTCGTCAATAGCATGCACGTGCTTCGCACCAGCGATGCAGCTCCCGTTGTTGCGCTGCGTTCGGCCAAGGAGATGTATTCGGGTCTTGCGGGCTCAGGAAGCACAACACTGGGAGGGGCTTTAATAGAGGGTCTCACTGGGATGCTTGCAGACAAAGGGACTGAGTTATTAGAGAGCGAGTTTACGCTCTATGAGATTTCTTTTGGAGATGCCTCTGGTCTACCTCGGATTCCCATTACCTTGCGCCTGCCGGATAACATGGCAGAGCAAGGGCGCACGGCAATCGACAATCTTGCCGGCAGCACCAATGCACTTTTGGGCGGAGGTGGCAGTAATGCAGTTTGGAGATAAGGCGTGTAAGCTCAGGCTGAGGCTCCTAGGCATGAAGCTCTATCGTTGCATGCAAACTCAAATACAAAAACACTCTAGCTTTGGCAGGCTGAGGCAAATGGCTCGTGACAAGAATGGTGGGCAAATGACGGTTGAGCTGGCAGTATGCATACCGGTAATACTTGCTCTCGTTGGCGTCTCGCTTAATGTGCTGGGCTACCTTAATGTCTGCGCATGGTTTGATCGCGTTGCCGCAGATGCAGTACGCAGTCAGGCAAGCTCTCCTGGATACGGACAAGAGGGCTCTGCACTTGCAGCGAGTCGAATACGAAGCGTGATAGAAAGCTCCTTAGAAGCCAGTGATACTGGCGGATTTGACTATAAAATAACGGTGAACGCAACATCGGTGGGCTTTGGTGGAGAGAGAGCCGGCACGGGCGAGGGGCTCAGCTTTTCTCTTTTGAGCAGGCTGGAGCGATACGACTGTACAATCACCTATAAACCCTGGCCTTTTAGCCAGATCGTATTTCTGCAATTCTTTGAGATGACACACAGCCGCAGCTATACCATTGATTCCTTTAATCCGGGAGTGTTGCTCTGATGTCTTCTGCTTTGACAAAAGAAGAGCGCGGCTCACTGGAAAAACGTAGGATGAGGGCAGCCCGCTTCATGACCATGCTGCTCCTGGCAAGCTTTTGTGCGCTTGCGCTTGGACAATGTGCCCAGCGCAACATCAAAGAGGGCAGCATACTTGATTTTGCATCTCTGCTTGACACCACGGCAAGCCAAGCGGGTGCCAGCGATGAGCTTTTGCGCTCCAATGGCTCTCGGGGCTCAGATGAAAATGTACTCAGTGATCCTCTTTTGCTTGACCAAGAAGGCTTTGTGTTCATGGACGCAAATATAGAAAGGAGCATACTTTGGTACCAAAGTTTCTGGGATGTTTTTCAAAGCCGCGCTCTCTTGCAACGGGCGCTTGACCTTAAGGGCTGGCAGCCTCTGAGCACCGATGATGAGGCAATGATGTGCTTTGAGTATGCACCGAGTGGCCTGGCAGGCGGAGGCTTGCTCTATGCAAGCTTTTATTCCACCGAAGAAGGCTGTTCAGTGCTCATCGAAGTATTCTAAAAACCGCTTTGTCATTGTGCGCATTCGGCAAGGCTACACAACCGAGAGAGGAATGAGAATGAAAGTAGTATTGGCAACCAGTATATGGATGCGGCTTACGGGCTTACTGCATAAAAAACGCTGTATTCAAGGCGAGGTATTGATGCTCGCTCCTTGCAAGAGCGTGCATACGATTGGCATGCGCACACCCATCGACGTTGTATTTTTAGATGCAAAGGCCAGAGTTTTGGCAGCTGAGCTCAATGTTTTACCCAACAAGGTCTTGTCGCACAAAAAGGCAGTTGCCGTGCTGGAAAGAAGGAGCGCTACAAATCCGAGTTGGCCAAGTAAAGGAGAGGTGCTGTCCATAAGCATCTCAAAATGTGATTCTCTAGAAGAAGAAAGCGGGTGCTTATGAAAAGCTGTCAAAACTGCGACAGTGTCACTTTTGATGATATGGAGATGTGCTATGACTGCATGAGCTCTTTTGCAGAGCCACTGGACGAAGACAAACTCGAGAGCCCCATAACAGCGGCTCGCCTGCAGATAGCCATGGCTGGATACTTTAACTATGAGCTTCTCTTACAAAAGCTGGAGGGCTGCTCACTCAGCGTTGGGTCTGCTACAGAAAATGCCATTGTGATACCACAAGAGCAGGTGGCGACCCGATTGATGGAGGTATTCTATGCTCATGGGCAGATATGGGCAGAGAGCACCGACACGTCTGCCCTGGCTACCATAGACACGATTCCTCTTTGCGGGACCGTTCGAATTCAGCCTGGCACTGAGATAATCATTGGAGATGCCACTATTACCCTGCTGGAAGCCTAGTACACTGCGTCAGCTAAAATACAGCTTTCTGGCTGGTCTTTTCTCCGTTATGCTGCGTAAGGGTTATGTGGCATTACCGCAAGTAGTGCCACATAACCCCGCCTTGCCTAACGAAGAAA
>WQXH01000025.1 GCA_009784945.1 Coriobacteriia bacterium
CTGTACGTGGGTGGAGTATCTGATGCCTCCAGAAATGCCGGTGTTGTTTTTCAAGTTGATCTTGATGCCTTCAAGTCTTAAGGCTTTACCTGAGGTGCCACTCATAGCACCATCTTTTTTGAATGCTTGCCAACCTACGGATTGTACGTGGGTTTGGTAGCTAATCGATATGCTTGGGTTGTTGACTTTGATGGTAAAGGACTTAGTGGTATTTCCAAGGCTGTTGGTAGCTCTTACTTTAAAGGTATAGGTACCTGGCTTGGTGGGCTTTCCGCTTATGACACCTGCACTCGAGAGCTTAAGTCCAGGAGGTAGGCTTCCTGATGTGCGAGACCAGGTTATGGTGCCTGTGCCCGAAGCTGCAAGCGTCTTTTTGTAGTTTATGCCGGTGATGCCTGCGTGTACTGAGTCTATGGTTGTGGTGATCTTGGGTTTTTGCCTTACGGTAATCTTAAAGGTTTTGCTATGGGTACCTATATGATTTGCGGCTCTGACCGTAAAAGTATACGTGCCAGCTTTGGTGGGCTTGCCTGATAAGACTCCAGCGCCTGAAAGAGTCAATCCAGGAGGCAGGCTGCCTGAGATGCGAGTCCAACTCATGGGATTGGTGCCCGAGGCTGCAAGCGTTTTTTTGTATGAATCGCCCACCATTCCATCTAAAAGAGATGAGGTAGTGATTGAGGGGGCAGAGGGTGTCACAACCTTGATGCTAAAAGTTTTTTGTGTTACAGCGTGAGTATTTGAAGCTGAGACGGTAAAGGTAAAGGTGCCTGCTTGAGTAGGTGTTCCTCTTACGTCTGCCCAAAAACGGTTTACCGTGTTGGGAAAAAAAGTGAGACCTGGAGGAAGGTTTCCTGATACAAATTTCCAGGTGAGATAACTACTATACTCGGTGGTGCCCTCAATCTTCTGTTCATACGCAGAGCCCACTGTTGCAGTTGGCAGTGACGAGGTAGTAATCACTGGCGTGTCAGCAACGGCAATTTTGAAGGTGCGAACTATTGATCCTGCGGAGTTGCTTGCTTTGATAGCCACACTGTAATAGCCGCCCTTGGTAGGGATTCCTGACAGAGCTCCATCAGCAGAAAGCTTGAGCCCAGGAGGCAAGCTGCTACCTTCTAAAGAATATCGAATTGGCTGTGTTGCGTCATTATTTACAAAAAATCGCGTGGAGGTATATCCCTTACCTACCTCTCCCCTTGTCAAATTGTCTTGTTGCCATGAGGAAGGGGTAATCCAGCCAGAAGCCCCCATATATTGATACTGAAGTAGGGTAATTGGAGTGCCAACGCCTGATGCCAGGAGGTCAACTGAAGCATCCTCTTGCCCAGGAGACAAACCTGCATCGGCATCCTCGATTAGGGCAGCAGGCTCTTGAGCTCCAAGCCCGCTTGGCGGTGCTGGCTCAGCTTGAGCTGGCACTTCAGCTCCAAGCTCCCACTCTGTGAGCCCAGGCTCCAGCTCAGTAATGCCTACTGCGGCAGACCCCTCTGCGGCTTCTGTATCATGTGCCACAGTGTCTAAGCTGGCATCGCCTTCTAGCAACTCGTCACTGCCCAGGGCAGCGCCCATGGGTATCAGAGTCACCGCCAGTATGAATGCCATGAGCATACTGATAACTTTCTTTCGTGCATTTTTCATGTTGAATCCTTTCTCATATTGCCCACCGTACTTCATGTCTTTTCCTTTCTTGCGGTGCAATGGCCTCCAAAACAGTCGTTAGCAGGCATTGCACGCTGGCTTATTATTTGCTCCATGCTTACAAGACTCCGCAAGTTGGTAATTCGTTATATGTTTTTTCAAAGTTTCTGAGTTTTTTTTGGTGCGCCATAGAACAAATTGTCTATGAACATTGTTCCCCGTTGGCTCTGAGGCTCTCCCTTCTGGGTCGATTACGACTTTAGTTTTGGGGTGGGATGCCAGTGCTTAGCCAGCAAGCTTCAACGTAGGAAGAAGGGCATCCGTCCAAAAGTCGCTAAACAAATCCAGAGCCGTAAAAACTCCAGAAGGGAAAAGATGCCCTTCTGCATAAGGTTTTTACGGCAGCTCAAAATGAGCTGAATTTGTTTAGCTAGATTAGTATATCAAAGACAGCAAGATTCAATCTCGCCTGCTTGTCTTAGTTGCTGCCCGGGGGCTGGTGTGGGACAGAGGGGGGACGGGGCTGGTGGGGACACCAGCCCCGTCCCCCCTCTGTCCAGGTCTGCCAATAATGCAGCTAGGCCCTGCAACATTCGCTCTTTGAGCGAACGCGACATGAGGGTATAGGATGATAGTAACGACAGATCCTTCTTCTTATCTAAAGCTGGAGAGAATGAGGATGATTTCCTCTTCCTCTCTATCAATGAGCCCGCCTTCGGGAACAGAGCAGATAAAGGATGCACCAAAGTATGCATTACCGTATCCAGCACCCCACAATATGCGTTCAAGCATGCCCTCTTCTATGAGGCCGACACTAGTTGCCTGATTTTCCATGAGTCCCACCTTGTCTTCTGGTAATACTGCATAGATAACTCCACCATCGGTGTCTTGGTACTCTGTGTGAGATTCTCTATGCATAGTTCCCGTGATGCTCACACGAGCAACCATGAAGCTGCCAAGGTGCGAGAAGTCTGTTGCTTGCACCCAGCCAGGAACAAACTGAGAGTCAGCCACCTTCTTAACATCAGCTCTATAAAAGTTTCCACCGTAACCAGCAATATCGGGGCCACTGAAATATCGAATCTCAACGCCCCTTGCGTTAGTCAAGGTGATAAACTCTCCCATTTGCGTTTGTGACGCCGAGTTAAGAGAGGTGGCCCAATTGTGTGTTACTTCAGAGCGAGTGATGCGCCAATTATCGGGGTAATCAAACTCGTAATAGGGTGCAGTCACTGAGTTTACTATGTCATATTGTGTGCGATAGGTGTTTGACAAGACAATAGGCTCTGGTTTGGCTTCTTCTTCGTCGGGCGCAGGATCCTCTTGGCTGAGAGGCTCTATGGCATCTTCTGGCTCGCCTTGCTCTGCAGGCTCGCTGCCTGGCAACCCTGCGTCGCCATTATTTTGCCCGGCTGTAATGCTTTGTCCTATTACAGCAGGAGGACTGGAGAGGGCATCAGACGTAACCACGGCACCTGCAATAACAGCAAGAGCTGCACCAGCAGCTATCAGCACTTGAGCAAAGGCAGGCACGGTGGCCTTACTGGCAGCACCGCCAACACCAGCAGCCGCAGTCTTACCGCCAGCGCCAACAACGCCACCAGCTGTGGCTTTACCCGCTGTTGCGGAAGCCACGGCAGACGAGCCAGAGGCAGATGAAGAAGCGGAGGCCGCAGCAGCAGACGCAGCACCTACCGCTTTATTAGCTGCTGCAACGCCGCCTGAGCCAAAGGCAAGCTGGGGCACTACGGCGTCTCCAAGGGCAAGTAAAGCAATGCCAGCAACGCCATAGAAGCGCTCGCCTGTGCGCTCTTCTTCTTCATGAATCTTATCCTTGATAGATTTTCTTGCTTGAAAGAGCCTTTGCCTCACCGTGTTAGTAGTGGTTTCGGTTGCTTCGGCAATCTCTTCTATGCTCATGCCTTGAAAGTAGTGCAGAACGAGGGCTTCGCGTTGCAAGGTGCCAAGTGAGTCAATGACGGCACCAAGCCTTGCCTTGAGATCTTCTCTTTCCGTATAGACTGCCGGGATAGTTTCGCAGTCGTCGTCTTCCAGTTCTGCAAAAACTGTTGAAGTATCGTCGGTTGGTATTGGCTTGTTTTGCCTCCCTAGCTCTGTTTTACAGAGGTTGGCAACTATTTGGTGTGACCAAGCTGGAAAGGCTACTGGCTCCTTGAGGCCACCTATGTTTTGCCATATTCTTACCAGCGCCTGCTGCACCATATCTTGTGCTTCTGCACTGTCTTTGAGAAAGGAGTTTGCGTGCGCGTAAAAACTGGGATAATAAGCGCGCATCAATTCCTCGTAGCATTGCAGATCGCCGGCAATCGTGCGCTCAACCAGTGTTAATTCCTTTTCGTTCATGAGGGTTTGTCACCCTTCCTCTCTTTTGCCGCTTGATCATTGGCGGCTCTGATCATTTGTATGGCTTTTTCAATAATCTGATCAACTATGCTTTGCGGAAACTGGCATGACCTAAAGTATCGAGCCACGGCCTCGCCAATTGCAATATGTCTCATTTTTTGCTTCATACATATAAGACTCCGCGAGTTGACGATTCGTTATATGATATTCGAAAAGTTTTGAGGTTTTCTGAAGTGCTCTACTGGCAGATATGTCTAAGGCAATTGCTTTTGTCTTCGATGTGGCTCTCTTTCTTGACTGAATTAACTAAACTATGGTTCCCTCATTGTACTAGCACTATCCGTGTACCTTCAAGTCTATAGGCATGACCCGCATTGTTGCTCTCTATTCACTGGTTACACATCTGTCGTCCTGTCACTCCTCGTGGGGGACAATAATGCAGCTAGGCCCTGCAACATTCGCTCTTCGAGCGAACGCGACAGGGCGACAGTAGGGTATAATTGCCCATAAGGACAAGGTGCGGGCAGAACTTCAGGCGGGTTATTAGTTCTGCTCTTATTTTGAGCGTAGTATGAGCGTAGTATCTGTGGGAGGATTGCAATGGATAGTGCACGTTTTGATGGCAGACTGAGCAAGGACAAGCAAGTATCACCAATGAAAAAGGCATTGTGTCTAGGCATGACGCTGCTGCTGGCAGTAAGCCTTACTCCTGCAATGAGCCTCAGTGCTTTTGCAGATGAGCTGGATGCTTTTGACTCAGAAGCAGTTGCTTCGAACACAACTGAAGGAGCAGAAGAAGCAAGCGGGGCTCAAGAAGCTGAAGCAATCAGCGAGGCAGAAGAAGTCACTGGAGCTAACGAAGCTGGCAAAGCAACCCCAGACCTTGAGAGCAACAGCTCGCTGGCAGATGACACGAGCGTACTCGATGAAACAGAGGCAGCTGAGCCAGAAGATACTGAAGCGTTTGCAGAGGAGGTAATTCTACCGCTGGCCACCACGAGGAATGTATCTAATTACACCCAGCTTCAAAATGCATGGCTCGGTGTTCCTGCAACGGGCGACCCTACCACCATCAACCTTACTGCCAATATAACCTTGCCCGCACGCGTAAGCCTCAATATTCCCGCCCATCGAAACATCATTCTCACCAGCAACAATGGCTCACGTCTTATTGGCTTGGGCAATCCACCTCCAATTACTCCCACAATTACTGTTAATGGCAGGCTCACTATTGATGGCAGCATTGTCATAACCCAGGCCGTTGGGCAGAATAGCTTGGGTGTGTGGGTGTTTAGTGGAGGCACCTTGGCTATGAGGAGCGGCACAATTACAGGCAACTCTGGCGGCGGCGTGAGTGTAGACAACAACGCAACATTTACCATGACTGGCGGCACTATATCCAACAATGGCCATGGGGTAAAGGTCTCTGACAGCACAGCAAGATTCACTTTTACCGCTGGAACCATATCTGGCAACAACACAGGTGTGATATGCATGAATGGAGGTCGCTTTACCATGAATGGCGGCACCATTACTAAGAACCTTGGTATAGGTGTCAATATACACGCAGGATCGTTTACGATGAGTGGCGGCAGTATTACCAATAACGACAACTCAGGGGTGAGTACTCATGGCAGCTTTACCATGACTGGCGGCACCATCTCTGGAAACTATACCGCTCCAAGCTCTGCAGGCGGCGCTGGCGGCGGCGTGTATATAGCGAGGTCGGGGAGCTTGTCTATGTCTGGCGGCACCATCACTCGTAATGGCGCTAATGGCGGGGTTCCCTTTATCATTTTTGAGGGCGGCGGCATCTATAGTCTGGGCACTCTCTCGCTCTCGGGTACTGCACGAATCGAAAACAACAAAGGCTCGAGCGGTGGAGGAATTGCCATTTTTGGAGGAACAGGCACCATATCTGGCGCTGCGAGAGTCGAGAATAATAATGCCAGCGTGGATGGCGGTGGCGTGTGTATCAATGGAGGAAGCTTAAGCATTTCTGGAGGTTCGTTCATCGGCAACTCTGCTACGCGCAATGGCGGCGCTATCAGTGTGGCCAACTACGCAAACCTCAAGACCTCTGGAAACTCAGGTATTGTATTTAGGAACAACAGCACCCCGCTTGGTTACTTTATAAGCACCTCGTCGTCAGACTACACCTCAACCTACCTGACAAATATAAGGCATAGTCCACAGGCTTGGAGCGCACCTTTTACCTATGGGTATAACAACTATGATATCAGCTACACTGGCGGCACTCAGCATGGTGTTCTTCCTCCTGTGGTTACCAAGCCCACTATCGTCACACAAGCAATTCGTGACGATCTTAATTTGAATTTTACTACGTCGTATTCTCAGACACTCAGCGCAACAGGCACTGCTCCCATCACCTGGAGCATTGCGGCCGGCAGTCTTCCTCCTGGGCTGAGCCTCTCTAATGGTGGGGTGATATCAGGGACGCTCACTACAAGGGGTACCTATAACTTTACCGTAAGAGCTACTAACAGCGCAGGCAGTGACACAAAAGCCCTGCGTATTACTATTGAACACCCACCGAGGTTTGATTATTGGGCTTCTCAGCCTTCTTTAGCGGCGCTCAGCAAGCCATACACCCGGTACTTTAGCCCAAGTGGTGTAGCACCCATAACAATGAGAGTTACATCAGGAAGCCTGCCCCCAGGCTTGGTGCTCTCCACTTCTGGAGTCCTTTCAGGCATACCCACCACAGTTGGAGTGTATAACTTTACGATTACCGCAACAAATATAGACGGAAGCGGCACGGTGTCTCACACGCTCACTATCACTGCCAAGCCAATTATTACGTCGCCAGACTGCAGACCTGAATTTGGCAGGCCTTACAGTGTAAGGCTCGCTGCAGTTGGCATTGATCCGATTACCTGGAGTCTTGTGTCAGGCAGTTTGCCTGCGGGGCTCACGCTGTCCAGTGCTGGAGTGATATCCGGGACTCCTCGCGCAGAAGGATCCTTCAATATTGAAGTGAGAGCCTCCAATAGCGCTGGGAGCGACACAAAAGCCCTGAGGATTGTTGTGAGGCCAATAATCTCTACCAACGACCTTGTGGGCGGCACCGTTGGCACCTCCTATAAGCAGACCCTTGTGGCCAGTTCTAATAATCCCGTTACCTGGAGTGCCAGTTTAACAAACCTGCCCCCTGGTCTCAGCCTTTCCAGTGATGGTGTTCTAACGGGTAAGCCCACCGTAAGTGGCACCTACCGATTTGTGGTGTACGCTACAGGTAGCGCAGGCAGCGAAACGCGAGATTATAAATATTTCACCATAACCATTAAGGATCCAGAACCTCCACAAAAGCCCAAGATCACTTCGGCAGCCAGCCTGCAAAATGGCATAGTGGGTGCTTCTTATAAAAAGACTTTGGCAGCTACGGGTGCCAAGACTATCAAATGGACGCGCGCTTCGGGTAGCCTGCCTCCAGGGCTTAGCCTGTCCAGCGCTGGCGTGCTTTCTGGTAAGCCAACCAAACCAGGTGCCTACAGCTTTATAGTAAAAGCCGCTAATGGCGCGGGAAGCACTACAAAGACCTTTACGGTTACCATCACCCAAAAGCCAAAGATCACCACAACGGTGGCTTCAGTACATGCAGGTATCACCGGTATCAACTACAAAAAAACGCTCAAGGCCACTGGCACAGGCGCAATAACCTGGTCTCGCATATCAGGCAGCCTGCCTCCAGGACTGAAGCTCTCTAGTGCAGGAGTCATAACAGGTAAGCCCACCAAGCCAGGTACTTACAATTTCAAAGTAAGAGCTACCAATAGCATTGGAAATACCACCAAGACCTTTACCATCAAAGTCAATAACCCAAGCATATCGATAAGCTATCAAACCCACGTACAATCCATAGGTTGGCAAGCCTTCAAAAAAGATGGTGCAATGAGTGGTACTTCAGGTAAAGCCTTAAGGCTTGAAGGCATCAAGATCAACTTGAAAAACAACACGGGAATCTCCGGAGGCATCAGCTATTCCACCCACGTGCAGTCCATCGGCTGGCAAAAGAAGGTAAGCCTCAACACCAACGGCAAAAGCCTCAAAGATGTCAAAGGCCCCATGAGTGGCACCTCAGGTAAAGCACTCAGACTTGAAGCCATTACCATAGAACTCACCGGAGACCTAAAGAAACACTATGACATCTATTACCGCGTACATGCACAAAAAGTAGGCTGGATGGGCTGGGCAAGAAATGGCGAGCAGGCAGGTACTGCTGGTCATGCCTACAGACTTGAAGGTATACAGATAGTGTTAGTACCCAAGGTAGGCGGCAAGAAGCCCGGTAATACCTTCAAGGGCATTACCACGCCAGCAAATACCAAAAGCTTTATTAAGAAATAGACACAAAGCTCCCCAAGTATTCGAGATTGCCAAAACGGCTAGTACACTGTAACACCCAAAAGTATACTAATATGCGCCGATCATCTTTTGCAGGGCAAGGCGGACGATTGAGCGCTACTGGGCGTAACGCGAATGAGGACAACGCAGCCGTGCGGAAGATGAGCAAGCAGATTGGTATACTTTTGGGTGTTACAGTGTACTAGCTACGAAAAGGAGGGCGTATGTTGCCAAAGAGTACCCGGATTTACCTGAGCTTCCATCCTGATCAGGAAGAGCATGTGCAGGCAATCCAAGCGCAAGTTAAGCTGGCTGGTTGGAAGTCAATCGACTTTTCAGTCAAGGACGGCGGCGGAGCCTTGCCGGACGGAGCCTTGCCAGACGCGGCCTCAAGTAAGTCTCCGGAAGTGATCGAACAAAGCGATCTGGTCTTAGTGCTTCTCAGCAAATCCTATGTGCGCAATGACTTCTTGATGCTGGAGGAGTTTGCCAATGCTGCAGTAGTCATGCGTAAACCGTTTATACCGGTGTGGCTGGATAGCCTGGAGGCCATCCAGGAGGACTATGACAAACTGCAAGGCGACGAGCAGATCTTGAGTACCCTGGAGATGCTTACCGCAAAACATCAGGGAGCAGCGCCGGAGGAGCTGGTGGCTACCTTGGAGCACTTCGAGCTTGAGAGGCCATTTTATACCCCCTCCACACCACAGATCTGTGAAAAACCTTGCGAGGCTCATGAAGGTGATGGCCCCTTTCTCTTTATCAGTTATGCCCACGACGACGCTAAACGGGTCTATCCAATCATCAAAGAGTTGTATGAATCTGGATGGGATCTGTGGTATGACGAAGGAATCAAGACAACCGAACGATACATGCCGGTTATCGCCAGCCATGTAAAGCGCTCTGCAGTATTTGTGCTTATGCTCACGAATCGCTGCCTTGAGCGACCGTTTGTAATGAACTATGAGCTCGAGTATGCAAAACTGCTCGGCATTCCCATACTCGTGCTTAGGCTGGAGGAAATCTGTCCGCCGTCCTGGGCAGAGCAGACTGTCAAAAGCCTGTTAGGCAGTGCTTTTACACAGGAGGCTTTACACAAGCGCATAGAGGCTCTGGGGGCTTTGCCAAATAGGGGAATCCGCCAAGCGGTAGCTCCTGCGTTAAGGCAAAATGTTGTCTATGATGTGGTTTTGCCGCCAAAAGTGCCCGACTTCAGCATCGTCTCTGTTCAAGGAAATACGATTACACTTGCCGGATACACAGGAAACAAATCGAAGGTTGTGATACCCAAGACGGTGAGCATCCCAGGCTCAGACATGAGCTTTACCGTTTCCGCTATTGGCACAGAGGCATTCATGGGTTGCACCAGTCTTGTCGAAGTAACCATTCCCAACAGCGTTACAAGAATCGACGACAAGGCTTTTAGAGAATGCTCCTCACTCGCTCAGATCGTCATTCCCCAAAGCGTTGACAGCATTGGTGATCTGGCGCTCTCGAGCTGCCGCTCGCTTGCCTCCGTTGAACTTCCAGCCAAGATGTCAAGGATTGGGGGGAGCGCCTTTCTTGGTTGTGCATCACTCACCAGCATCACCCTGCCCGAGGGGATTACCGTCATCAAAGACTTGCTTTTCTTTCTCTGCAAATCGTTGGTTTCTGTTTCTATCCCGCAAACCGTGCAGAGTATCGAAGGAATGGCCTTTAGTGGCTGCAGCTCACTTACCCACATTGATCTTCCTGATGGCTTAACCTACATTGGTAAATCGGCCTTTAGCAGCTGCAATTCTTTAACCGAGGTGGCTCTCCCAAGGAATCTCAAGCGCATCGAAGACACTGCCTTTGATAATACTACTCGTCTCTACACCAAAGCTCGCCCTGCGCTCAAGAAAAAACAAGCTCGCGCTCGGAAGCAGTTGAAGAAAAAGGTCGATAAGAGCAGTATGCTCAATGTTGAAATTCCGCAATGTAACGAGTTGCCTCGCGCCTTGATTTGCTCAGCCAGAGCGGATTTGCAGTCCATTCAGACACTGCTTGTTGAGCTTTACTGGCAGGGCTTCAATATCTACCACAACGAATCGCCCAGCCAGGCTGAAGTCGAAGAGAGCGAGTGTGTACTGGCTTTCTTTACTGATAACACCAAGCAATCCGAGCCAGCAATCAAGCTGTTGCAGCAGGCTATCAACAGAGATCCCGCGCGCATCATCCAAGTTTTTTGGGGCAACTGCTCCACCTGGCCCGAGGCTGTTCGCGAAAAACTGCATGACCGACAGGCCATCATCCAAAGCCAATGCACAGAAAGGGAGTTTGAAGGAAAGATCCGAAACGGACTCAGGCATTTTGGGTGTAGTCTGGGGCATCCCCGGGGCTTTGAAGCCAAGAGTATGGGAGACGGTGCAGAAGTTGTGAAATTCAATGAAACCGGTCTCTCGCAGGTAATCATTCCCAGAACCTTCTTCGATCCTCCCCTGCCGGTCAAGAGCTTGGGAGATGCCTCCTTTAAAGCAAAAGGTGCTATGAGGAGTGTTGTCATTCCAAATGGAGTGACGCACATTGGTGAGTCTGCCTTTGCCAACTGCAAGGCATTGACTGATGCTTTGATACCACAAAGCGTGCTCAGTATAGGCGAGTCTGCCTTTTCTGGATGTACATCACTCACTGGAATCACCCTCCCTCAAGACATGACGAGAATAGAGTTGAGAACCTTCATGCTCTGCACCTCCCTGACCAGTGTTGTGGTTCCCCAAGGTGTGACCTATATTGGAGAGAATGCCTTTGCAAACTGCGAATCACTTGCCTCTGTGAGCCTGCCCAAGAGCATCACCACGATTCAAACCCATGCTTTTCAAGGCTGTAAAGCCCTCAAGGATATCAGCATCCCCGAGGGCATTACCTGCATACAGAACTTTGCTTTTTATGGTTGCTCATCTCTTACCAGTATAGAAATCCCCCCTGGGGTCACTCGCATTTGTACCGAGGCGTTTAGTGAGTGTCATGCCTTGAAAAGCATCGTGATTCCCCCGAGTGTAGAAGAGATTAGCCGCAGTGCCTTTTGGGGATCCAAGAAGCTCACCATCTATACGCAGAACGGCAGCTTTGCACAGGGTTATGCCTGGAAAAATAAGATACGGGTCAAGATGATGAAGTCTTTTAAAAGGTGAGTGGTTAGCAACCTTCAACCAAACAGTGCCAGTACACCGTAACACTATAAATACCTGAAAGGCTGACCTTGAATCCGCTCAAGATACTCTATATCGCGCTAGGCTTCTGTTTCTTTGGGCTCGGTGCAGTTGGCGCTTTTTTACCGGTGCTGCCTACCGTTCCTTTTCTTTTGCTTGCGTCGTTCTTCTTTGCCAAGGGCTCAGATCGTTTCAATGCATGGTTTATGTCCACGAAGCTCTATAAAGAAAACCTTGAGGGGTTTCTTAGGAGTCGCGCCATGACACTCATGACTAAGATACACCTACAGGGCTTGGCTACCGTCATGATGCTCATCTCCTTGCTCGTTGTTCCGGTGCTTGCCGTCAAGATATTCCTCGTAGCCATGATGGTCTTTATGTATTTCTACTTTGCGCGCCGAATCAAGACAGTGACCCCCGAGGAGATGCTCCTGCTTAAAGAAGATGAGGCCAGGCAGAGGGCCTAATGCACGGCAGGCCTAAAGTAGGTCCTGCAACATTGCTTCGCAACGCGCAGGACGACAGTGGGGGTGCTTCGCAACGCGCAGGACGACAGTGGGGGTGCTTCGCAACGCGCAGGACGACACATACTTGACTATCCTACATTCTCACCCAGCATACAAGAAGGTAACTGGTCAGGCTCAATTCGTCATTGCGGGCTTGACCCGCAATCTGAGACGCATTTTGGTTAGATTGCGGCTCGGAGGCCGCAATGACGGACTACTGTCTGACTGGTAACGCAAAACGCAAAAAGCCCATGCTAATATGGAGTTTTATTACCGCAAGAGGTATACTGTCGAGTTTGGCAGTATTATGCTAGGTAGTACACTAAGAGAAGTATGGAGGAAACATGAAAGCAAGGAAACTATTGGCGTTTTTTGTAGCAGGTGTAATGGGTCTTTCGCTTGCCCTCACAGGCTGTGGCGGAACTGCACCCACAGAACCAACTGAAGGCTCGCCTACGGCAGGTGTCAAGTATCTTATTCTTGACGAGGTCATCGATCTGGAGCAGTATGGTGTAGGCTTTCGCATGGAAGACACCACATTGCGCGACATCGTAGAATTTACGATTGTTGAGATGTACAACGACGGAACAGTGCAGGGCATCGCCGCAAAGTATGCCGACTTGGGCATCAGTTACGATGCATTCATTCTCACCGCAACTGATGTTAAAGAAAGACCCACATGGGATAGAGACATGCTCTATGTAGGTTTTGATCAGAACTTCCCGCCCTATGGATTTGTTGATAACAATGGCGACTTTGCGGGCTTTGACTTGGACATGGCCGCCGAAGTAGCAGCGCGCAACGGCTGGGAAATCACCTTGGTTCCCATCAACTGGGACTTTAAGGATGCCGAGCTGGCAGCGGGCAACATCGACTGCATCTGGAACGGCTTTACCATCACAGAAGATCGCAAGAAGGAGTACTTGTTTACCAAGCCCTATATGGATAACTCCCAGGTTATGGTAGTACTTGCCGACTCGGGCATTTCGACTTTAGCAGATCTTGACGGCAAGGTTGTCATGGCTCAGGCCGCAAGCGCTGCCTACGAAGTATTGACAAGCGATCATGCAGAGCTCGTGAGCAGCTTTAAAGAGCTTCGCACTATTCCCGACTACAACTCTGCCTTCCTTGAGTTGAACCAAGGCTCTGTAGATGCCATAGCCATTGATCTTCCGGTGGCTGTCTTCCAAATGGCCGCAAACTCCTAAGTATTTGCATTGGTAACTGGGTATGAATCCTGAGGTCGGTTCCTCTAGACAGCCCTGAGGGCAAACCCTATGGGCAAGCTCTCAGGGCGGATCCTACTGACGGATTCATGCCCAGTAGAACAGTAACGGTTAAACACCATGGAACTCTCAACCATCATTGAACTTCTTGGCACAGGTGCTATCACCTCTGTCCAGATTTTCTTGTTTACACTGGTGGGAGCACTCCCCTTGGGCTTGCTGGTGTCATTTGGGCGCATGTCAAAACTTTTGGTGCTGCGTTGGTTTGTTCGTCTTTATATCTCGCTCATGAGAGGCACGCCGCTTATCTTGCAGCTCTTTATCGTTTACTTTGGTCCCTATTATGTATTAGGCATTCAAATGGGAGCGGACTATCGTTTTACCGCAACGCTTATTGCATTTATCCTCAATTACGCAGCCTATTTTTCTGAGATCTATCGAAGCGGCATTGAGTCTATGCCCCGGGGGCAATACGAGGCGGCCACCGTGTTGGGATACTCCCGCACCCAGACCTTTGTTCGTATTATCTTTCCGCAGGTTGTCAAACGCATCATCCCGCCTATGACCAATGAGACTATCACCTTGGTTAAGGACACGGCCCTGGCCTTTACCCTGGGGGTTGCAGAGATGTTCACCCAGGCGCGCGCCATCGTTGCCAGCCAGGGTAATCTGATAGCCTTTTTGATTGCAGGCATCTTCTACTACGGCTTTAACGCGGTAGTTGCCTTTATCATGGAGCGAGTAGAGAAAGCCTTTGCCTATTATCATGAGTAGCCCCGAGCACAACATACTGCGCATTACCAATGCACGCAAAAGCTTTGGGGATACTGAAGTATTGCGCGACATCTCTCTGAGTGTGAATGCAGGCGAAGTGGTTGCCGTCATCGGTCCTTCGGGCAGCGGCAAGTCGACCTTGCTGCGCTGCGCTACTCTGCTCGAGCGTCTGGACAGCGGCTCTCTCTGCTACGATGGCGAGCCCGTTGCACAACTCGATGAGCACGGTTGCATGGTCTATGCCTCTGCAAAGGCTTTACAGGCAATTCGCATGAAATTTGGTCTGGTGTTTCAAGACTTTAATCTCTTCCCTCATTTTTCTGTCATGCGCAATATCACCGACCCTCCCATCAACGTGCAAAAACGCAACAAACAAGAAGTGTACGAAGAGGCTCAGGCGCTGCTCAAGAAAATGGGCTTGCAAGGCAAGGAAGATGCCATGCCCTGTGAGCTTTCTGGCGGACAGCAACAGCGGGTGTCCATAGCCCGTGCATTGGCTCTTAACCCCGAAATCCTTTACTTTGACGAACCTACCAGTGCGCTTGACCCTGAGCTGACCGGCGAGATACTGCGCGTCATCCGGGCACTGGCTGCTGAGCGTATGACCATGGTCATCGTCACTCATGAGATGAACTTTGCCAGGGAGGTAGCCGACCGCATCATCTTTATGGATGAGGGTTATATCGTAGAGCAAGGCTCAGCCAAAACACTGGTTGATAATCCTCAGCACGAGCGTCTCAAGGCATTCCTCAACAAGCTGGAAACCTAGTACACTGTGTCAGCTAAAAAGCTGCTTTTTAGCTGACACAGTGTATTGGAGCCGTGGTGCCTAAACCATCACAGAGCACGGGACTGCATTACAGAAAAGAAACGCCCATCATTGCTGTGATACCATAGAGTTATGAAGTATCGAGAGCACATGCATCCTATACGGCGAGGATCCCATCTACCGCATGGGCTTAAGCTTGCTCTTTCTTTGCTGGCGGTGGCCTTGATTGTCACAGTAGTGCCAGCCTATGGGTTTTTGTCTCAATCTCCTGGCTTTGGCCACTCTGACAGCAGGGCACAGGGAGCAGATTCTGATGACTCCCTGGCAGCAAGCTCTAGTGGGGAGCCTGAGGTCATTCGCATGAGCTTTGTTGGCGATGTTAATCTCGCCGAAGGCTGGGGCGCAGATGTTGCCCATAACAATGGGGGCAGGATAGACGCGGCGTTCTCGCTGGATATTCTTCAGCACATGCGCTCTGCGGACATTTTCTATGCAAACCATGAGTTTGCCATGTCGGACCGCGGTGAGGCGCTCCCCAAGCACTACACCTTTAGAGCCGATGCGGCCTTTGTTGATTATTGGAGTCAGATGGGCGTAGACGTTGTTGGCCTGGCAAATAACCACTCCTATGACTACGGCCCCGATGCCTTTCTTGACACCTTGAACTTGCTCAAGTCAAACGGTGTCAAATACGTGGGGGCTGGCATGGATCTGGATGAGGCCATGACCCCGCTGTGCTTTACTTTTGACGACTACACCATTGCCTTTGTGGCAGCCGACCGCAGCCAAAAAGGTGATGAAATCAGGGCTCAGGCAGCAGGTGCAGGCACCCCTGGTGTGCTCTTTTGTTTTGACGATGAACTCTTTTTGACCGCTGTGGCAAACGCCCGAGCGATGGCAGACTATGTGGTTGCCATTCCCCACTGGGGCACCGAAATGAGCACAGTCCTGGAGCCGGTGCAAACAGAGCTTGCCTACAAGTTGATAGACGCTGGCGCGGATGCCGTAGTAGGTTCTCACCCGCATATATTGCAGGGCTTGGAGTTTTACCAGGGTAAACTGATTGCCTACTCCCTTGGCAACTACTGGTTTAATTCTGTGCCCACGCTCACCGCCATCCTCGACATCGAGATTGTCCACGGCGAGCCGCGCTTTAGACTCACCCCCGCCATGCAAGGCGAAGAGCAAGTCTATAGCGCAGAGCAGGTGACCACTGAGGTTCTCGGCTTCATGCGAGAGCTCTCACCCACGGTAGCAATCAGCAACGACGGCTACCTCAGCGTTTATCAATAACCTCCTAGAAATCCTCACTGGCAGTAGCGTCTACTCCCTCTTTGACCTTCTTGAAGACTACTGGCTTAGGCGGTTCAATGCCGCGCAGCTTGTTGAGCAGTCGCATCAGGTGATATATTACAAGAGCAGAGATGGAGGCAACGGCAATGGGGCCAATGATGATGGCATTGTTTATCTCGCCTACGGTGAGACCAAACTCGCCTGCTGCGCCTATGGCGCCGATGGACAAGGTAAAGCTGACAATGCCCATGACCAGTGGCACAGCACCCGTCATCATGTTGACGTTGTTTGAAAAATCAACTTTGTTCTCAACCCAGATGCGCACGCCCAGCATGCCTATCATGCCGTAGAGCACGATGCATACGCCGCCAATGACGCCTGAAGGAAGCAAGAAGATAGCCGCACCAAACTTGGGGCAAAGCGAAAGCAGCAAGGCTCCCAGACCGGCTATCCAGTAAGCAGCCGTGGAATAGACGCGTGTTGCCGCCATGACGCCGATGTTTTCGGCATAGGTGGTGGTGCCGGAGCCGCCGCCCATACCGGCAAGCGTAGTGCCTACGCCGTCGGCAAAGAGTGCGCGACCCATGTACTTGTCAAGGTTTTTGCCTGTCATGGTGGCCACCGACTTAACATGACCAACATTTTCTGCCACTAACACCAGCACCACGGGCAAAAACATCAGCAAAACGCTAAAGTTTGCCTCGGGCAGCATAAAGGTTGGAAGACCTACCCAAGCGGCAGTTGCAACCGCTGAAAAATCAATCACGCCCATCAATGCGCCAACCACGTAACCCAAGGCAACACCAATGAAAATTGAGAGACGTCCGAGTATGCCCTTGGAGAGCGACATAATCAAGATAATGGCCGCAAAGGTGATGGTGGCCAATAGCGGCTGCTCCATAAAGCTGTTGTAGGCTACCGGTGCCAGATTAAAACCTATGAGAGCCACGATGACTCCCGTTACCACGGGCGGCATCAGCTTGTTGATCCATCCCGTTCCTACAGCCATAACGATGAGGCCAACGACTGCCAATAATACGCCAGCACATGCGATGCCAAACAGAGCCGCACCCATGCTGCTGGAACTGGCAGCAATAACCGGAGAAATAAACGCAAAGGACGAGCCGAGGTAGCTTGGCACTTTATTCCTGGTTATCAGGAGGAAGGCCATGGTGGCAATGGCTGAGAAGAACAGGGTTGTTGAAGGCGGAAACCCGGTGATGTTAGGTACGAGGAAAGTTGCACCAAACATTGCAACGATGTGTTGTAAACCAATCCCTGTAGTGCGAGGCCACGTTAAGCGTTCGTTAGGCGCAATTGCTTCTCCCGGCCCTATTGTTTTGCCGTCTCCCTTTAGTTTCCAAATTGGCATTGTCCACTCCTTTCAAAAAAACAGATATAGGTAACATAATTCCCCTTATTTTCAAACGACCTGCCTATTGTCCAACGACCTCCCTTCTGCGCTTGGCATGCCTTGCGCTTGTTTCCTTCCATGCTAACAGAACTTGTTTTGAAGCTTGCAGAGGTTTGTCGTTGTTGCACAAAGAATGTGTCAGACTGTAGTCCGTCATTGCGGCCTCCGAGCCGCAATCTAACCAAAATGCGTCTCAGATTGCGGGTCAAGCCCGCAATGACGAATTGGGTCTAATCAGTAACATGTGTCTGATTAACTACTGATCAGTCCCGATTGTGCCAGGCTACTCTCATTTTTCTGGAGTATACTTTTGCATTGGGTAACCTTTTGCGTGCTTTGGCGTAGTTATCTTTACCGGATACTGAGGAGAATCACACATTGAGGAGAGAGAGGGATCATGAAAAACATGACTTTGATTATCAGACGGATACTGGCAGTAGGATTGGTGCTTATGCTCATGTCTACGCTTGTTGCGTGTAGCAACACAGTAGCCGGAGATACAGGCGCGGGATATGCTGATGCAGAAGTGTCTTCGCGCGCTGAGGGCGGTGTGTTTCAGCCCAACGAAACATCTGGCGCCAGCTTTGACTATGATCAAGTGTACTTAGAAGAAGCAGTGCCCTCTGCTACTGTGGCAGCACCACAAGCACCTATGATGGTGCAAGGCGGTGCGCCCGAGATGGAGCTGCCCGCTACAAGCCAGCAGCCTAACAACACCACCAACGTGCAGGAAGGTCGCAAGCTGACCTTTTGGGCAAGCATCAGCATGGATACCAAGAGCTTTGATGCAGACTACCAGTCAATCCTGACCCTGATTACCCAGTCGAGTGGTTATGTAGCCAGCGAAACAATGAGAGATCTCACTTTGTCAACCAACTACGACCAGGGTCGCTTTGCGTCCCTAAGCGTCAAGGTGCCCGCCGCTGGTTATAACTCGTTTTTAGATAAGCTCTCCGAGATTGGCATCGTCACTAATAGAAATATGTGGTCTGATGACCTCACCGCGGTGTATTTTGATACCGAGACTCGCATAGAGATGCTTGAGTTGCGCAGGGACCGTCTCATGGGCTACCTGCTTGAGGCAGAGCGTGCCGAAGATATCGTAGATTTTGAGCGCGAGCTCTCCAGCGTCTTATATGACCTGGACGCTTATCAAGGCGACAGACGGCAGCTTGACCAGCTGGTAGATTTTTCTACAGTTGACATCACCCTTACCGAGTTGATGACTCCAGAAACCATTGGTGCTGACGGCGAGCCCCTTGGCGAGCGTGCCTCCACTGCCTTTGCCCTCTCTGCTAAGGGTGTGGAGAGATTCCTGCAAGGTGTCCTCGTCTTTCTTGCCGGAGCGATACCGGTGCTGATCCTGCTTGCCGGAATTGCACTTGTGGCGTGGTTGCTCATTAAGCTGGTAAGGGTATTACGCGCTCGCTATAAGGAGTCCAAGCTGGGCAAGGCACAGCAAGAGCGCAAAGATGATGCCACTATTAAGAAGATGCAAAAGGTTCTGAGGAAACAAGAGCTCCAGCAACGCGCCTACACACAGATGTACCCCCAGGCAAGTTCCCAGCCCGAGCCGTCACAAGGTGAAAAGTTGCCCGCTCCCAGCGGCACCCCGCTCAAGCTTGACGACTCAAATACTGAGACAAGTAAAGATCAGTAACTAAGGTCATGGGGAGGGTGTCAGGGGTCGTTTTCCTTGACACCCAAGGCGCACTTCAGGAAAGATTCTGGGTTTCTACGAGGTGTTCTGTGCCATACATTTGGCGAAGCTTGGGTTTTTCTATCTTGCCGGTGGCATTGCGTAAAACATCAGCAAAGATTAGTTTGTGAGGGCGTTTATAGCGAGGTAGGTCTTTGCAAAACTCCATGACCTCTGCCTCGGTAAGGCTTTGCTCTTCCTCCACTTGAATGATTGCAGCCGAGACCTCGCCCAGGCGCTCGTCCGCTATGCCGATGACAGCTACGTCCTTGATACGGCAGTGTGCGTGCAGGAATTCCTCAATTTGCACTGGGTAGATATTCTCGCCACCAGTGATGATGAGGTCTTTCTTGCGATCCACCAAAAAGATGAAGCCGTCTTCGTCTTGCTGCGCCATATCTCCGGTATAAAGCCAGCCATCCTTAAGCGCCGTGGCCGTGGCCTCAGGGTCGCGATAATACTCCAGCATAACGCCGTCGCCTTTTACGCAGAGCTCGCCTACGCTACCCGGCGTTACTTCTGTGCCGCCTTCTCCCACTATCTTGGTTTGCCAACCAAAACCGGCAATGCCAATGGCACCCACCTTCTCGATGTTTTCTATACCCAGATGCACGCAGCCTGGGCCAATTGATTCAGACAAACCATAGTTGGTGTCATAGTCGTGTTGAGGAAAGTATTCCTTCCAGCGGGTAACCAGACTGCGCGGCACCGGCTGTGCACCTATGTGCATGAGACGCCACTGTTCCAGGTTGAAGTTGGCAATGCTGAGCTTGCCACTGTCGAGCGCGCTCAATACATCTTGTGCCCAAGGTACCAGCAGCCATACGATGGTACAGCCTTCGCTCGATACCGCCTCAAAAATGTGCTGCGGCTCTATACCCTTAAGTAATACCCCCTTGCCTCCCACAAGAAAGGAGCCGAACCAGTGCATCTTGGCACCTGTGTGGTAGAGCGGTGGAATGCAGAGGAATACGTCATCGTGCGTCTGTCCGTGATGAGCCTGCTCGGAGAGGCAGGCGTGCATAAGCGAGCGGTGATCGTGCAAGATTGCCTTGGGGTTGCCGGTGGTACCGGAGGAAAAATAGATGGCTGCCAAATCGTCGTCGCTGAGTGCTACGTCAGTATAGCTCGAAGAGCAGTCTGCCGTGAGCTCGTGATAGTCCTCTGCAAAGGAGGGGCAGTTACCTGTACCGCAGTAGATGAGCAGCCTGCCCTTGTTAATGTTGTCTGCAATCTCTTCTACGCGGCCAATGAACTCTGGGCCAAAGATAAGCACGTCAAGGTCGGATAGATTAACGCAGTATTGTATCTCTTCTGCCGTATATCTAAAGTTAAGCGGAACCGCCAAGGCACCGGTCTTGAGAATGCCAAAGTAAATAGGAAGCCACTCCAGGCAGTTCATGAGCAAGATGCCCACCTTGTCTCCTTGCTCAACACCTCTACTGGCAAGCATGTTGGCTACGCGATTTGCCTTCTCGCAAAAGATACTCCAGGTAATCTCGCGTCTATAGGGGGCAGCGCCCTCTGGCTGGATGAGCTCATATTCCTTCCAGGTAACGCGCCTGATAGCCTTGCGCCCGGGGTTAATTTCTACAAGGGCAACTTCTTGGCCATAGAGCTTGCAGTTTTGGGCAAGGATATCGGTAATGGGCATTAGGGGTGAAACCTCATCGAAAACGTGCCGATTTGTATCAGCGTGCCGTCGGCAAGCTCGGCGTGGTCGGTCACTTTGCCGTCTATCCAGGTGCCATTGAGCGAGTCAAGATCTCTCAGCACCAGCCCCTTGTCTGTTTTTTCAATGATGGCGTGCTGACGGGAGACCGTCATGTTATTGAGAAATAAATCGCATTCTGGATCGCGCCCAATAATCACTGGAAGCGGATCAAGATCAAAGACCTGCCCTTGCAATGGCCCCTTGGTAACCGTAAGCGTGGACTTACCACGGCCGAGCGGCCCCGTGCTGGGCATGCCTGCCGTGTCGGGGGAGGGCATCTCATGTGTCATGCCAATAAGCATAAACCCACAGCACGAGCACGTATTGCTCGTAGGTTCAACGGCCTGATTACAAACCGGACAGCTAGCTCCAACTCTGTTACTCATGTTCCTCACAATCGTTTCTTATAAGCATGATAACAAATGAAATGAGAATTGAAAGCGCAGGGTAGATTATTTACAAGAGTTTTGCAAGTAGCGGTTCACTGATCAGACCCAATTCGTCATTGCGGGCTTGACCCGCAATCTGAGACGCATTATGGTTAGATTGCGGCTCGGAGGCCGCAATGACGGACTACAGTCTGACTAGTGAATAGTGAGTTAGCGTGTTACTGGCTACTCTAAGACAAGAGGGGGAGGAACAACCAGCTCGCTTTTAAGCAGGATCTCTGTTTTGGCGTGAGCGGGCTCATCATCAAACCCTCCCCAAAAACGCTGCCAGGCAATGCTGATGGACTCCCAAAGACTGGGTGCCAATATGGTTTGACCTATAACAACTTCGGAATGCATCAGCATGTCTCCATCTTGGGTCCAGATAATCTCTCCGCAAGGCTGGCCTTTTGTGGCCTCTCCTGCAATATCTTCTATGTTTATTTCTTGGGTAATAGGCCCATTGAGATCAAAAAGTTCTATGCGCACAGCCGCAGGAGCATAAGCAGCCACGGTTTTATCAAGCCAGCTGGTAAGAGCCACCTCGGCAACCTGTTGCGCTGTGTTAATAAGCTCTATGGTCCGATAATGCCTAAAGCCCCATTCAAGCAGATTGGCAGTGTCAACAAAGCGCCTTTCGGCGGTTTCGTTGTTAAATACCACCGAGTAAAGCTCGAGGCCGTTGGTTTGTCCAGCTCCTACGAAACAGTAGCCCGCTTCGTCGGTGTAGCCGGTCTTGATGCCAATGGGAGTGGCCTCTTTGAGATAAAAACTGAGGGCATCGGTGGTGATCATGCTAATCGTTACGCCGCCGCTCGTAAACTCATGGGTACCGGCTGCAACTATTTGGCGAAAGGTTGGATTGGCCATGCAATAGCGCGATAAAACCAGATAGTCTCGTGCGGTCGTATAGTGCTTTTCGACTGAAAGCCCCGAGGAGTCTTGGTAGAGCGTTGAGGTCATGCCCAGCTCTGCCGCCTTGGCATTCATCAAGTCAACAAACCTGCTCTCCATGCCTGCAACGTTTTCGGCAATCACCACGGCGGCATCGTTGCCCGAAGGAAGAAGCAAGGCATACAGGCAGTCGAGCATGCTGACGGTCATGCCTGCCACCAACCCCGAATGCGTACCTGGTGTGTTGGCTGCTCCCATCGTTACCGTAAGAGAAGTGTCCAGGGGCAAAGCCTCAATTCCTACGATGGCCGTCATCATCTTGGTAGTGGACGCCATCGTAACCTTTGTGTCTATGTTGCGCTCAAAAAGAATGCGCCCCTCTTTGGTGCAGAGTGCAGCATAGGGCGCGGCTACAGCTGGAAAATCCTCAGTTACCTCCCGGTACTCCGCAGCCTGGCGACCATCGATAAGATCGCCGAGCTGGATGTCATAGTCAGGTAAAAAAAGCTGGCTCGGAGCTTTTGGTTGACGGGGAGTATTGAGCAAATCAGGTGCATCTAACTGACTCGGGGCATCTAGCTGAGAGAGGCTTTGCTCCTGCGCAGCCGCATCGTAGGCACTGCTGGCAGGCAGCCCAAAGGCCGACACAGCCACGCCAAAGAAGAGCGAGCCGCCCAGGGCAAGAACGAGTATCCCTACGATGATGAGCCTCACGACAATTTGCCCAGCACTGAGGTCACCCGGCCGCCTGTTTTGCTTCGAGCTCGACTCAGGAGCCTTGAGGGGTTTTTGAGACTTTTGCGCCTTGTGAGCTTTTTTTGGGTTCTTTTTTTTCTTAGCCACAGTTAATCACTTTTCATCCGTTAGAGGTCATTTGACTTGAGAAGTCTATATCCAAGCCTGTCTACTATCCCAGCAATACCTTCTACCACTTCGGTGCGAAATATCACCACTACCTTATCTTCTCCCGAGCCAAAGCAGTACGCGTACTCGAGATTGAGCCCTGCGTCATCAAAAGCTTCCAGTAAAACAGCAAGCCCGCCGGGCACATTGGGAATCTCAACAGCAGAGACGTCTACCAATCTCACACGATAGCCAGCCTTTGAAAGCGCTTCACATGCCTGCTCGGGCTGATCTACCAGCAGACGTGCAACGCCATAAGACGCCGTGTCTGCCACCGTGAGCGCGTTCATATTGATATTGGCATCGGCAAGCGTTCTGCACATAGAGGCCAGACGGCCTTTTTCATTTTCGAGAAACACGGTTACTTGATGGGGCATGGTTTCACCTCTACAACTGTCTCATGTCGATAACTCGCCTGGCCTTACCCATAGAGCGCTCTATGGACTTAGGCTCAACGACACTCACTCTCACATTAACTTGAAGACTACTCTTAAGCTCACCGGCAATACGTTGTTGCAAGCTTTCAATTTTACGAATCTCATCAAAGTCAAACTCCGGCACAGTCTCAACCTTGAGCTCGACCATATCCAGCTGATCTTTGCGGGTGAGTATGATTTCGTAGTGATTCGTAACCTCGGCAAAGTCAGCAATGGCTTGCTGGAACTGACTCGGAAAGACATTAACGCCGCGAATGATGAGCATGTCATCGGTGCGCCCAGAGACCCTGTCCATACGTCTCAGTGTGCGTCCGCAGCTGCACTCCCCGGGGATGATACGACTGATGTCTCGGGTGCGGTAGCGCAAAAGCGGCGAGCATTCCTTGGTGAGCGTGGTAAAGACAACTTCGCCCAGCTCTCCGTCTGGTACCGGTTTGAGTGTCTCGGGATTAAGTATCTCTATGACAAAGTGATCTTCTGCCACATGCAAACCGTTTTGTGCGCGGCACTCGCAGCTGACCCCTGGGCCCATAACCTCGGAGAGACCATAGATGTCAACGGCAACGACTCCAAGTTTTTCTTCTATCTCTTGGCGCATACCCTGGCTCCAGGGCTCAGCACCAAGAATGGCGGCGCTGAGATTAAAATCCTTGGGCGGATCAAAACCCATCTCTATGGCAGTATCGGCTATCAGAAGGGCATACGAGGGTGTGCAGGCGAGGATGTCAGACGAAAAGTCCTTCATCATCTGCACCTGTCTGCGGGTGTTGCCGCTGCTCATGGGCAAGATGGTGGCTCCCATGCGAATGCCCCCCTCATGAGCGCCCAGGCCACCGGTAAACAGTCCGTATCCGTAGGCAATCTGAAGAATCGACTCACTGCCGCCGCCCACTTGGGCAATGGATCGAGCAAAGCAGTCTCCCCAGTTGTCTATGTCGTTTTGGGTATAGCCGCATACGGTTGCGTTGCCCGTTGTGCCCGATGAAGCATGGAGGCGCTGTACCTCATGTTTTACGTTAATGGCAAAGAGGTCAAAGGGGTAGGCGTTGCGCATGTCTTGTTTGGTGGTAAAGGGCAGCCTATGTAAGTCTTCTATGGACTTGATGTCACCGGGCAGTACGCCAATGGCATCCATGGCTTGCCGGTAAAACGGGATGTTTGCATAACAGTTGGCAACCGTGGCCACCAAACAACCACCCTGCAGAGCAAGGAGGGCCTCTCTGTCCATGGTCTCAAGTTCTTTTTGGTAGAAACGCTCTTGGTAGGCTCCCGGTGTGGGCTTTTGCATGCTCTACTGCCTTTCTTTTTTGATTGAATAAGATAACACAAAGAGCCAAGGTACTCTATGTTTCCTTATCATCTGGAGTTTGCGAAGCCGGTGGGGTCGATGGGGCTGGGGTTGGTGGGGGTGGTGGAGGTGGTGGGTCTGGCTCTACCACCTTAGGGCCAATTTTAACAACTTCTGGTGTGGCATCATAAGAGGAGTAGAAGATTCTCTTTTCTAAAAGCTCGCCCTGTGCGTCATAGACTATGCGAGTGACCTCAACCTTTGAAGCCTTGAGGCCTTCTTGATCCAGATGTCTTGAGCCTGGTAACATGTTTTGGTCGAGTATTTCCTTTTTATGAAACTCTCCGATTTCGATAAACTCTCCTACTACGCTCTCTACCGTGTAGCCAGGTGGGGTGCCCCAGAAATAGCAGGTAACACTGTCCTGGGTATAGTCAAGCGTCATCAAAAGGTAATTGTCGGTATTGTTTTGAAACTTGAGATCGGCATAGGGGTAGGCAATGGCTGCGTCGCGCCCCAGGGGATAGCGGGTTGCCCTGAGAGAATGGTTTACCCTCTCAACAATGGGATAGCCTGCCTCCCAAACGATATTGAATACCGTGGTTGCCACCGTACAAACACCGCCGCCCATGCCATCTACGTACTCGTCGCCCACAATGATTTGAGAGTCAACAAAACCGTTTTCTGGTGTAAACTCCCCCACCGTATCAATGAGCGACCACGTGGCATGCGGGGCAATAATAGAAGAATTAATGTGGTCTGACACCACGTGGATATTGATGACAGACTCTGGGGGAACATAAGGATACAGGAGAGTGTACTCATTTATCAGCGTAGAAAACCCATAGGCCTCTGCATCGCTGGTGGTAAGCGTTGGCTCCAGGGCACCAATTTGGATTGGCACGGTTCTATCGCTTGTGCTTACCGCTTCATCGGCCAATGCTTCGTTGCCAAACAACACGGCTTCTATATCCTGAGCGAGGCGTTCATAGCTTATCCCGGTACCGCTTTGGCTGGGCGTAATACTGAGCTGCCCATCTACCATGACAAACTCTGCGTTGACGGGTGCAACCTGATCTTCAAGGTGCCCTACTACGGCTGGTATCACTGTCTCGAGCAGGCTGGGATCTATGGTTGGCACCAGGTGCCAGTTTCCTGACTTGCTTTGTTCAACCGCAGAAGTAATGACCGCTCCCAGCTGCTCGGACACAAGCGTCCATGATGCATCCGAATAGGTCAAGGTAAGAGGCTTCAAAATATCCTGTTGGGTTTTTGCTGCCACCGCCTCGGCAGCTTCTCTATTAACGCGCATGGAGCGCTCAACCATTGGCACCACCAACTCGCGATTGATGCTGAAGAATGCCAGCTGGAGCATGTCAATGAAAGCTTTCTCATCTACCACAGTGCCGTCTTGTCCATCGGCTACCACAAAACGCTCGCCATCAAAACTCATGCTTGCGTTAATCATGGGAGTGCCAATAGATAAAGTGAGCATCTCTTCAAGATGGATAAGACGCTCCTCGGCAATGTCGATTCGTGGTGCTAAGGTAACACCAAACAAGTTTGCCCCCAGGCGCCCAAGGAAGAAGTCTCCGTTGCGACCTATGGCATAAGCCTCCTCAGCCAACTGGGTGCCATTGACCTCTGCATTGAGTGTGCCCAGCGTGATGCTCCAGGAGGTGGTTTGGGTCTCGGCATCGCCCTCTGTTGGGTTAAGATCGCTCACCCCATTGCCCAGCTGCAAGGTGCCATCGTTGACGCCTACGGCGGCAGCGGCCTCGTTGGCGTAAAGCGTTATGGGGGTGAGCGTGGCAATGGTGCCCAGCTCTTTTGCCAGCAGTTCGGCTGCTTCTTCTGGAGCCATACCGCCTACCTCTACAGTGCCCACCTGTACGCCGTGATGAATAACGCCAAAATTCCTGATGCTGTCGCACCCATAAAAGCCCAAAAAGGCAAAGAGGAGGAGACATATTGCTATTCCAACAAGCAGTTTTTGAGGTGTGTCCAACACCTTAAGGGCAACCGTGCCTGCCTGGGTTTTACCCGACCTTCGTCTTTGCCCGTTGTTAACGCTGGTGTGCGCAGCAGCTGTGCCTGCCTTTGTATTGCCCAGCCCTCGCCTTTGGCCTTTGTCTACGCTGGCAAGTGTGTTTTTCTTGCTTGCTGTACCTGCCTGCCTGAGCGCCCTGGATTCCCAGGGAGATGCATCTATATTCTGTCTTGACTGGATGTGAGAGCTTGAGACTCGTCTTTTGCTGCCCGAACCGTTGCCGTTGCCGTTGCCTGTAGCGTTGAGCATGCCGTTTGTGCCGTTTGTACCGTTTATGTTGTCACCGCCAGCCACACCATGATATTGGTCCAGAAGGTCTTGCTCTGCACTCAGTCTGCGAGTACGCCTCCGTGCGTTGAGCATGTAATAGATACCTGCCGCCCACGCCAGTATAGTGCCCAAGTAGAGCAGCCAAATGCCAAGCAGTGCCGGGCTGCTCCCCCACCCCGGCAGGAAGCCTGCGTCTATGATGCCAAGACCACCAAGCTCGGGCCAAAAGAGGATGAGTGAGCAAAAGCCTGCCATGTTGAGGGCAGTTGCCATCTTGCCCACCATCACCACCTTGGGGCGTGGCTCTCCTGCTGCCTGAAGCCTGATGAGCATAACCAGCATGCACATATCGCGAGCAATAAGGAGCACCAGTATCCAAAGAGGCACTCTGCCCAGTATGAAGACAAGGATAACAGCGGTGAGAATGAGCACTCTGTCTACGAGTGGATCGAGCTGTTGCCCCAGTTGCGTGATTTGCCCCGTTGCCCGGGCAACGGCACCGTCTAAAAAGTCAGTAGAAACAGCTACAAGAAAGATAATGAAGGCTGCAATATTGTTTTCATAGCCCACCAACAAGACAGCAAAAATAGGAACCAGCAGCAACCTGATAAACGAAATCAAGTTGGGCAGTGTCAGTATTCTGTTAGAAACTATCGTCTTCACGTATCTATATTCCATAGCCAAGCAGGTGGGCGGACATACCATACAGAATTATATCGCTAACTCAAAAACAATACTAACTTGGCACGACACTGTGAATTAACTGAGGCAGCAGGGGGTTACTAGTCAGACCGTAGTCCGTCATTGCGGCCTCCGAGCCGCAATCTAGCCAAAATGCGCCTCAGATTGCGGGTCAAGCCCGCAATGACGAATTGGGTCTGATCAGTAACAGCAGGGGTTACTAATCAGACACTCGCCTGGAGCATACCCTGTTTCAAAACCCGGAGGCCTCCGCCAACTGCGGGGCTTAATTCGCTTTGCGAATTGCCCCGCACGCGCTCCAGAACCTGAAACAGGGTATGCTCC